>JAZLDJ010000001.1:0-4593 GCA_045614685.1 Alistipes sp.
TGCGCACTCGGCTTTTTGTTTCGCACAAAATTTCCACCGCCATTGACGATTTTTTGTGCAGGTAGTTCTGATTGGCTCTTTTTGAGTCGCTCTTCAATAACCCGAGTTGCTAACATAGGTCTGCTATGCTGCGCACTCGGCTTTTTGTTTCGCACAAAATTTCCACCGCCATTGACGATTTTTTTTGTGTTTGGTTGCTGCGCATCGGGTTTTTCGTTTGCCTCAGTCGTTAGGGTCGTTAGAGGCGTTAGAGTCGTTAGCGGAATGGTGTGTTTTTTGTTTCCGCACTCCTTTAATTGCCCTTAATTGCCTTTAATATCCTTTAACCTCCTTGTGCCTCGACCACCTCAACTCCGAAAAAAGTAAAAAATCTCTCCACTCTCCACTCTCCACTCACAACTTTTTTGTATATTTGTAGGAATAAAATTCCTAAATTCTCGAGAGATATGGCAGAGAAGACGAAAAAACAGTTGGCAATGGTTGCCGAGGATGAGTGGTTGCAGCCCGTCGAGGAGGCGATAAACGAGCGTTACGAGAGCTATTGTGCGCACCTTGCCGAGATTGAGCAAGGTGGCTCGATTGTAGATTATGCAAACGGCTACCGCTACTTTGGTTGGCAGTACGACGAGGATATGTCGGGCTGGTGGTTTCGCGAGTGGTTGCCTGCTGCACACGACGTCTACATCTTTGGCGATTTCAACAATTGGCAACGCACGCAGTTGCGCCTCAGCAAGGATGTGAATGGTGTGTGGAGCATCTTTCTGCCCGATGCAATGTACGCAGACCGCCTCACGCACGGCTCACTCTATAAGCTCCACGTTCACGGCCAAAATGGCTGGCACGACCGCATATCGGCCTATGCCACACGTCTTGTGCAGGACGACGAGACAAAGAACTACTCGGCGCAGTTCTGGATTCCGCAACCATTCGATTGGGGCGAGGATAAACTGGTGGTAGATAAGAATAATCTGCTCATTTATGAAACCCATATCGGTATGTCCTCCGAGAAGGAGGGCGTAAGTACCTACAAGGAGTTTGAGAAGAACGTGTTGCCACGAGTGAAAAAGGCGGGCTACAATGCCATACAGGTGATGGCTATTGCCGAGCATCCATACTACGGTTCGTTTGGCTATCACGTGGCAAACTTCTTTGCTCCGTCGTCGCGCTTCGGTACGCCCGAGGAGCTCAAATCGCTCGTTCGCAAGGCTCATAAGTTGGGTATTGCCGTGATTATGGATATTGTTCACGCTCACTACGTTAAGAACTTCAACGAGGGCATCAACGAACTCGATGGCTCGCCATATCACTACTCGAAGGAGGGCGATGCGGGCTATCAGCAATATTGGGATTCGAAGATATTCGACTATGGCAAGCGCGAGGTTGAGCACTTCCTGCTCTCGAATGTTAAGTATTGGCTCGACGAGTACCACTTTGACGGCTACCGCTTCGACGGTGTTACCTCGATGATATATCACCACCACGGCTACACCGATTTCGATTGCCGCGAGAAATTCTTCGACGAGGGTGTCGACAAGGATGCTCTGGTCTACCTCTCGTTGGCCAATAAACTCATCCACGACTTCCGCCCCGAGGCTGTAACCATTGCTGAGGATGTGAGCGGTATGCCGGGTATGTGTCGTGCGATAGAGGATGGCGGTATTGGCTTCGACTTCCGCCTCGGTATGGCTATTCCCGACTTCTGGGTTCGCCTCTTGGAGGATGAGCGCGACGAGGATTGGAACTTGGACGAGATGTGGGGCGTGTTGACCAATCGTCTGCCTAAGGTGAAGACGGTGGCCTATGCCGAGTCGCACGATCAGGCATTGGTGGGCGACAAGACTATAGCCTTCCGTCTGATGGACAAGGAGATGTACTTCGCGATGAATAAGGGGTCGGAGAACTTGGTGGTGGAGCGCGGTATGGCTCTCCACAAGATGATTCGCCTGATGACCATATCGACAGGTGGCGATGCCTACCTCTGCTTTATGGGCAACGAGTTTGGTCATCCCGAGTGGATTGATTTCCCACGCGAGGGCAACGATTGGAGCTATTCGCACGCTCGTCGTCAGTGGTCGTTGGCCGATAACGGATTTTTGCGCTACGGACAGCTCGGCTTGTTCGACAAGGAGATGCTGCGCGTGGTGAAGAAGCACCGCGTGTTGGCCGATGGCTACCCATATAAGTGGCACCACGACCAGGAGAATCAGACTCTCGCCTTCTCGCACAAGGGGCTATATTTCATCTTCAACTGGAGTCCCGAGATGTCGTGCCCCGACTACCGCGTAGAGGTGCCGTGGGCCGGCAAATATACCGTCGAGTTATCGACCGACGAGGGCCGTTTCGGAGGTTTCGATCGCCAAATAAAGGGTCAGGAGCACTTCACCGAGACAATCAAGGATGAGTGGGATAATGCTCACCACTTTATAAAGATTTACAACACCGCCCGCACTGCAATGGTGCTCAAGTGGCACAAGTAAATAGCCTAAGACGATGAAGAGATCTCTGATTATAATCGCTGCACTTGTTGCTGCTGCAGTCGTTTCGGCAGCGCCCAAGAGTATCTACCACAAGGGGTGGATAGACTACAATAAGAATGGTCGTAAGGATATCTACGAAGACCCTAAACGCTCGATTGATGAGCGAGTTGAGGATCTGCTCGCTCAGATGACCGTCGAGGAGAAGACCTGCCAGATGGTAACCCTCTACGGCTATCGTCGTGTGTTGAAGGATTCGCTCCCGACAGAGGCGTGGAAGCAGTCGTTGTGGAAGGATGGTATAGCCAATATCGACGAGATGCTCAATGGCGTGAACAAGCGAAATCTGAAGAACTCGCCTCACCTCACGCTCGACTATCGTGGTCATATCGAGGCCAAGAATACCATCCAGCGTTGGTTTATCGAGGAGACTCGTCTCGGCATCCCAGCCGAATTTACCAACGAGGGTATTCACGGCTTGTGCCATAGTCGCGCCACCGCACTACCTGCACCTATCGGTATTGGATCCACTTGGAATCGAGCTTTGGTGCGTCAGGCGGGTGAGATTGTGGGCGCAGAGGGTAAGGCGTTGGGCTATCACAATATCTACGCTCCCATACTCGACGTTCCGCGCGATCCGCGTTGGGGACGCATTGTCGAGTGCTACGGCGAGGATCCTTGGCTCGTTGCCGAGTTGGGTATCGAGATGGCAAAGGGCGTGCAGTCGCAGGGTGTTGCCTCCACGCTGAAACACTACGCAGCATATAGCACACCAAAGGGTGGTCGTGACGGAAATTGTCGCACCGATCCCCACATCACACCTCGAGAACTCCATCAGATTCACCTCTATCCGTTCCGTCGTGTGGTTGGCGAGGCAAAGCCTATGGGCGTAATGACAAGCTACAACGATTACGATGGAGTGCCCGTCACAGCAAGCAAATACTTCTTGGACGAGTTGCTCCGCAAGCAATATGGCTTCGATGGCTACCTTGTGAGCGATAGCGAGGCTGTGGAGTTTGTCCACACCAAGCATCGCGTTGCCGAGACCTATGCCGAGGCGGTGCGTCAGGTTGTTGAGGCGGGTTTGAATGTGCGTACTCACTTCACTATGCCCGACAAGTATGTCTCCCCTCTGCGTGAGATTATTGCCGACGGTCGTCTGCCTATGAGCGTGGTGGACGAGCGTGTGCGAGAGGTGCTGCGTGTTAAGTTCCGCTTGGGATTGTTTGACCACCCATTTGCCGATGCCGAGGAGGCTGTGGCAAAGGCTGGTGCCGACAAACACCGCGACTTTATGCTCGATATTCAGCAGCAGTCACTCGTATTGCTGAAGAATGAGAACAATACGCTTCCGCTCGATAGAAATAGGGTGCGCAAGGTGTTGGTTGCAGGTCCATTGGCCGACGAGACCAACTATATGATAAGCCGCTATGGCCCTAACTGCTTGGAGACTACCTCCATCTTGGCGGGTATTCGCAAGCTGGCAGGCGAGGGCGTCGAGGTGCGCTATACCAAGGGTTGTAATGTGGTAGATAAAGGCTTTCCCGAGACTGAGATTTGCCCTGCGCCACTAACCGATGAGGAGCGTGCCGAGATTGCAAACGCTGTTGAGCAGGCTAAGGGGTGCGATGTGATAGTTCTCGCTCTGGGCGAGGATAAGAAGCGAGTAGGCGAGAGTATGTCACGCACTTCGCTCAACCTCCCTGGTCGTCAGCAGATGCTCCTCGAGGCGCTCCACGCAACGGGTATACCGGTGGTGGTAGTGTTGGTGAATGGTCGTCCGCTGACCATAGAGTGGGCCGATAGAAATGTGGCGGCGATTCTCGAGTCGTGGTTCCCAGCGACTGAGGGTGGAACGGCTATTGCGCAAGCACTCTTTGGCGACTATAACCCTGGTGGAAAGTTGACCGTTACCTTCCCTCGTTCGATTGGTCAGCTGGAGTATAACTTCCCGTATAAGCGAGGCTCCCACGGCACTCAACCACGCAAGGGCCCGAATGGCGGAGGTGTAACGCGTGTACAGGGTGCGCTCTATCCGTTTGGCTATGGATTGAGCTATACGACATTTGCCTACTCCAATCTTGCGGTGGAGCACAAGAAGGAGGGTAGCGAAAACCAT
>JAZLDJ010000002.1:0-1578 GCA_045614685.1 Alistipes sp.
AGCACCGAGGTCATCCTCGTAGGTGAACTGGTATGGACGACGCTCAACGCGTACCTGCTCGATCTTGATACCTACCGACGAGAAGGTATTCTCGAGAACGCGACCGTTCTCCAAGTTCTTGAGCTTCGAACGAACGAATGCTGGGCCCTTGCCCGGCTTGCAGTGCTGGAAATCGACAACAATAAATGTCTTGCCATCCATCTCGATGCACATACCGATTTTGATATCAGCTGCTGTAATTGTCATAGTTGTATATTTTTAATAAATAGAAATTTCCGGGTGCAAAAGTATAAAAAACTTTACAAACTAACAAATAATAGACATAGTTCTGCTTATAGCGGTAAAAACTCCCCTACTCGGGGTGTCTATTACGCCTATTATGTACTATCACTTGCCTCGAGCAAGCTCCACATTCGCAATAACAGCCGCACCCTCCGATGTGTAGAGCTCAATGCGGTTATACACCTCCGCAGGGAAGACCAAATTCGAGACCGCAGCGACATCGGTAAAGCACTCCACCGAGGCTCTATCCACGACAATAGTGAGCGTCTGCGGCTCCGCTGCCGACATTGGCGCAACCGAAACCGATGGGAATCGTTCGCTGAAATCAATCTCTCCCGAAGCGCGCCTATCGACTCTAAATTCACGCTTCGTCCTATCGAAGCAGATATCGACATACTCGCCCCCATCATTCGACAAGCGAACGCCACATACTGTATCCATCTTTGCGATATCCAATTTGAGTCTATATGCGCCATCAATGCTCTTGATCGTGGTCAAATCGTACTTGCCATTTACGGTGATGTTATCATATTGTTGCTTGTGGCAGAAGTAGTTTTCATACTCTCTTGCAGGGAGTGTAACAAGCTTTGCTTTGCCTTCAAACTCAATCAATTGCAACTCGTAGGCGAGGCTCATCCAACTGCGATAGCCTACGGTCGGATAGCTCTCTTTTGAGCAGCATTTCCAATTATTCTGCCACGCCACCGCCACTACCCTGCCATCTGGTACATTGCTCCAAGTAACGGTTGCGTAATTATCTCTACCATAATTAACCCAATCGGTATATGACTCGGGGGTATCACACTTGAAGGTATGACCATCGAAATCTCCCACGAAGTATTGCACCGACGAGCCGTGCTCGGCACTCTTGGTAATTGAGCAGAGAAGCACCCACTTTGTGCCATCTTTGTAAGGCAGCTCGATAAGGTCGGGACACTCCCACACATCGAAATGGCAACCATATTCATCACCGAAACGGCTCTCGAAGTGCCACTCCTTGAGGTCGCTCGAGGAGTAGAACTCCATAGCCTGACCGCACGCCAACGACATAATCCAACGCGAGGTAGGCTCGTGCCAAAAGACCTTCGGATCGCGGAAATTGCGTCTTTGGCTCGGCAGAACAGGATTTCCCTCATACTTCGTAAATGTTCGACCATTGTCGTGGCTGTACGAAATAGATTGCTGTTGAACCTTTATAGATTTATCTCTACTTCTATACGAGGAGGTATATATTGCCACCATCGCATCCTTGCCAAACCCCGCAGTATTCGCCTTGTCAATCACTGCGCTACCCGA
>JAZLDJ010000003.1:0-5568 GCA_045614685.1 Alistipes sp.
AGGCAAGTAGCACTCGCGAGCAATCTTGAGCATAATTGCACGATTGGTCAAATCGTCGAGGTAGTTGTGATCCTTGCCGATATGGAAAAAGCGGTAGGTCTTCAATCGCCAAGGTTGATGTACCTGAAAATATAAACAAACTGTTTTCATATTTTTTGTGTTTTTTGTTTTATTCGTTTTAAGGTTATTTCATCGATGCAATAGCATCCTCGTAGACCTGCTTAACCTTCTTGGCAGCATCGTTCCACTTGAGGTTTGTAACCTCCTCCAAGCCCTTCTGTGCAAACATCTTCGCAAGCGCCGGATAGGTAATCAAGCCATAGATGGCATCTGCCATAGCATCAACATCCCAATAGTCTACCTTAACAGCATAGTCCAAGACCTCGGCTACACCCGACTGCTTCGAGATAATCGAAGGTACGTTTGCACGCATAGCCTCGAGTGGTGAGATTCCAAATGGCTCCGAAACCGACGGCATGATATACACGTCCGACAATTGGAACATCTTGTGCACATCGTCACCCTTCAAGAAGCCTGTGAAGTGGAAACGGTCGGCAATACCGAGACGTGCTACACGACGAATCACGTGGTTCATCATATCGCCCGAACCCGCCATCACAAAACGTACGTTAGGAACTCTCTTCAGCACCTTTGCTGCAGCCTCGACAAAGTAGTCGGGGCCCTTCTGGAAGGTGATACGACCGAGGAAGGTAACAATCTTATCCTCGACACCACGCTCAGGCAACTCGCTCTCCTTCTCGGCGAAACGCACCGCATTGTGAACAGCAACAACCTTCTCGGCAGGGATACCGTACTTCTCGATACATATATTACGCGTGAGGTTCGACACCGCAATAACACGATCTGCAGCAGCCATACCAGTACGCTCGATCTCGTATACGCGAGTATCGATATTGTCGCTCGACGAACGGTCGAACGAGGTGGCGTGCATGTGAACTACCAACGGCTTACCCGATACACGCTTTGCTGCGATACCTGCGTAGTAGGTGAGCCAATCGTGCGCGTGAATCACATCGAACTGGCCCTCCAAATCCTTGGCAATCTGCGCTGCAACGATAGCGTAGCGAGCAACCTCCTCCATGATGTTAGCACCATACTTACCCGAGAAGGTGTAGCGCTGACTCCACAAGTCGCTAGTCTCCCAACGCTTTTCGCCAGTCTTGACGAACTCGTCGTGATAGGTCTCGTAATCCTCGGGCGAGAGATAAGGCACGAGGTTAGAGTCCACGTGAATAAACGACATCTTGTCGATAATATCGGCACAATCGGAACTCACTTTGCCGAATACGGTCTCGACATCGCTCGCATTCACTACACGGATAAAGCGCTCATCCTCATCACCCGAAGCGCGAGGCATAACGAAAGTAACATCGACATCGTTACGAGCCAATCCGCGAGTCATTCCGTAACAGGCTGTACCGAGTCCACCCGCAATGTGCGGAGGAAACTCCCAGCCAAACATTAATACCCTCATCTTTCTCTATTTTTTTTTATTTCTTAACACTCTTTTTTGTTGCAGTGCGCTTTGCTGCACGCTTTGCCTTAGCCTTGTACTGCTCGACAAGTTGCTTGATATAGAGCAAGCCTCCTACGCTCCAAGCCTGCGAGATAGCACCTCGAGGTGCAAACGGAGGATTGGCATCGTAGTACTCTGCCACCGAGCCGATACAATAGGTCTGGATATTGTCGTCGAATGCAGCCAACATCTCCTCGGCGTGAGGTAGGAAGCGTGCACCATCGAGCTTCATTGCGCACTCGATGTAGAACATCAACGGCCATACCCATACTGCGCCATTGGTCGATGCTGCCTCCTGCTCAATTGGATTCTCCTTGTAGGTAGACTCGAACAGTGGATTGCGAGGCGACAACGAACGGAGACCTACCGGAGTAAGCAAGTGCTGACGCACTATGCGCCATACATTCACGGTCTGCTCCTCGTTGAGCATTGTATATGGCAAGCCGCAAGCAATAATCTGGTTGCAACGGATATCATCGTTCTTGCTGCGCATATCTACGTAGTCGGCAAGGTAGCCCTCCTCCGAGAGGTAGAAGGTGTCGATGAACGACTTCTGAATCTGAGCAGGAAGTGCCTTCCACTCCTTCTCGAACTCCTTGTCGCCCATCTTCTTTGCCAAAGCCAAAGCGTACGATACGGCGTTGTACCACAAGGCATTTATCTCGACTGTGTATCCAGCACGCGGAGTGACTGGCTGACCATTCATCACGCAGTCCATCCAGGTGAGAGCCACGCCCTCGCGAGCAGCCCAAACGAGTCCGTTGGTGTGCATTGCCACGCAACCACCAAAGAAACCACGACGGTAGGCGGTGAGGATGCTCTTCATTGCTGCGCCATACTTCTCCCAGATGGCCTGTGCACCGATGTGCGACTCTAGCTGCTGCAAGGTCCAGAAGAACCAAAGCGGAGCATCGGCCGAAACCTCTGCCGAAGCCGAGCCTGCGAAGTCACCATTGTGCATATCGCCAACCATTGTGTCGAGAACATCCATGCAGTCCTCCTTGTAGCCCTGCTCCAAGGTCAAGCCCGGAAGCGAGATGAAGGCCGAACGACCAGCCTTACCATACCAAGGGTATCCTGACATCACCTCGGTGCGGTTGCCCGGACGGCGAATGATGAACTGACGAGCCGAGTGGCGAAGACAGCTCTCGAAGTCGATCTTATGTGTACGGCGAGCCACCGAAGCCTCGAAAGCCTCGACGATAGCCTCGCCCGAAGGCAACTCATCGACCGAAGCCGAGAAGATGATGCTCTCGCCCTTCTTGATATTCACCTCGAAGTAACCTGTGGTCAAGAGATCCTCGTAGCCCTCGTAGCCACGCTCGAGCTCCTTCTGGTACTCGAAGTCGTAGTACCAATCTGGTGCCGGAATAAACTTAGCATCCGCACTCGACAACTGCATGTTCAACCAAGGGAAACCGTCGTAGAGGCGGCTCTTCACTCCATTAACAACCGGGTAGGAGCGAACATTGGCGTACATATTAGCCTTCGACAACTCGTGCTTGTTACGGAAGGCGAGGAACGGACGGAGACGCAATGTGGTGTCGGAGTGAGCATCCACGAGCGTGTAGCGAATCATCATCTGCGTACGCTTGTGAATCCAAAGAATCTCCTTGCGGAGAATCACTCCACCCACACGATAGGTGATGGTCGGACACGGAGTATACTCGAAATCGGTGATATACTTGTGTCCACGAGGCTCGTACACGCCACGGAAGCGGTGCAAAGCCAAGTTGAATGACTGATCGTGCTGCACGACAGTCTCGTCGAGAGACGAAAGCAGCACATAGGCATTGTTGCTCGAATCGATCGGAGCAACAATAAGACCGTGGTACTTACGAGTGTTACAACCCACAATGGTGGTACTCATATAACCGCCTCGGCGGTCTGTAGCCAACATCTCGCGCTGCAACGAGTACTCCAAGTTACCAAGCTCTTGTTTGTCAAATTTAAGTCCCGGCATAATTATATAATTGAGAATATTGTTCTTTGTCTTGTAAAGTTAATAAAAATTTCGTCTAATTGTATCAACAAATCGATAAATTTTCAAAAATAGATGATAATTTATACTATTTCCAACGAAATTCAATACTCCAAAGCCATTTTGCTATATTACACCAAATACTGCTGAGCAGTCGGTGCCCAACAGTATTGATGTATGTTTTTTCTGCAAGCCATAGTCTTCTATGGCGTCGCACTTGTGGTGCTCTATGGGGTCGGGTATTCAGCCCTCTATAGGGACGCCGATAACATCGGCTTTATGGGGGCGCAATCAAAGATTGCTATATGGGGTTACCCATACCTCCACCCCAAATGCCCTTATAACCTTGAGGTTGTATGTTGGGGCTATTTTCTTGCCAAGCCAGGCGGCAAATCCGCAGCATACTAAAGAGCGCCCCAATACAACTATTTCAATGGAGTCTGCGCAAATCTGTTTGCGAAATTATTTAATTTCAATTTTGCGGTTATTTTCTCTTGACTATCGAGGCGCATAGCGGCACTATGTAACGAGATAGCCAAGAGAAAAGAGCCATAAAAGTGTATTAAAGAACGACGCAAACCGATTTAAGCAGTCTCCTTAAGCCCATTTGACGAGAGCAAAGTCCATACGATATGGCAACTTCTCGTTCTTAGGATAAACACGCAATGCAATATCGAATGCTCCGGTGCGGTTTGGAGTGAGGTCGAGAGCATAGACTGCTACATTACCCTCAGTGCTTACGAGCGGCAACTGCTCGGTAAGGATCACGTCTGGGCTCTGCTGGCCAACCATCTGCTTTGCCACTACGAGCTCTACGCCTATCTCCTCTGCCGAGAGATTTGCAGTGTCGAGCTTAACCTCGAAGTGGTACTTCTCGCCAAGCATCATAGACTCCTTATCTACGCGTACACGCTGCGACTCGAGAACACGAACATTATCCCAAGCAGCCGACACACGACGCTTCCAAGCTGCAATCTCGCGAGCAAGGATGTAGTTGTTTGCTACGAGCTCCTTCTTGCGCTGAGCCAACTTGTAGTAGAAGCGCTCCTCGTAGTCGATGAGCATACGGTTTGTAGTGAAGTTCGATGCGATATCCGAGATACACTTCTTAACCGAAGCAACCCAATCGGTTGGGATACCCTTCTCGTTGCGAGCATAGTACTTAGGCACAATCTGCTCCTCGATAGTGGTGTAGATCATCTCGGCATCGAGCTCATCTTGGTGGCCCTGGTCAGCGAAGGTACGCTCCATAGGGAGTGCCCAACCGCCATTCTCCTTGTAGCCCTCAACCCACCAGCCGTCGAGTACCGAGAACTGCATAACACCATTCATCACACACTTCTCGCCCGATGTACCCGAAGCCTCGAGTGGACGGGTTGGAGTGTTCAACCATACGTCAACACCCTGAACCATACGACGAGCCAACTCCATATCGTAGTTCTGCAAGAAGATAATCTTACCTACGAACTCAGGCATCAACGATACCTCAACGATACGCTTAATCAAATCCTGACCTGGCTTATCTGCTGGGTGAGCCTTACCTGCGAAGATAAACTGTACAGGACGCTCCTTGTTGTTTACGATAGCCGACAAGCGCTCCAAGTTCGAGAAGAGGAGGTATGCTCGCTTGTAAGTTGCGAAACGACGAGCAAAACCGATAGTGAGAACCTCTGGCTTGATGCGGTCAACAACCTGAACCATCTGGCTT
This sequence comes from Alistipes sp., assembly GCA_045614685.1. Taxonomy (GTDB): domain Bacteria; phylum Bacteroidota; class Bacteroidia; order Bacteroidales; family Rikenellaceae; genus Alistipes. The sequence goes on from JAZLDJ010000003.1 coordinate 5,227, forward strand.
GGACGGTCGATACGTACCTGCGATGGATCTGCATAGCGGCGCTTGATGGTCTTGATGAGTCGCTGCTTGAGGAACATACGCTCACCCCACAACTCCTCGTCTGGAATATTGTAGACCTTCTGCCACTCTGGGATATTGTAGGTGTGTCCCTCGAATCCGTTAGGGAAGTAACGCGAGTAGAGGCGACGCATATTCGAAGCGGTCCAAGTTGGGAAGTGAACACCATTGGTTACATAGCCAATGTGCAACTCCTTCTTGAAGTATCCTGGCCACATATTGCCAAGGAGATCCTTCGACACCTCGCCGTGCAACCACGACACACCGTTAACCTCCTGCGAAAGG
>JAZLDJ010000004.1:0-43103 GCA_045614685.1 Alistipes sp.
AAGTATTCAAGCATACTTTGCTCTCGGTTTGGCGTCGGTTCTGCATTTTGAATTCTACTTCTCGGGGCGCATAATGATATGTGTCATATTGTTGTCCTTGAGAATCTTAGCTGCGAGAGTCTTCAAATCGTCGTAGGTCAACTCCTCGACAACCTTCTTGTACTCTGCTGCGTAGTCGAGACCGCGCTCATCCCACTCATAGAGCCACGATACCCAGTTATTGTTCATCTGAATCTGGTTCTCGTACTCCTTCAAGAGATACTTGCGTACCTTCTCAACATCATCAGCCTTTGGACCCTCAGCTGCAATCTTCTTAATCTCATCAACTACAATCTGGCTCAACTCGTCAGCCATCTGCTCGTTGGTGTCGAACATCACGATAAGCTGATACCAAGGCTTGTAGTCAGGCTCAACTCGGCCACCTACGCCTACGCTATAGGTACCACCCTTCTCCTCGCGGATAGATACAGTGTAGCGGCTACGGAGTACCTGCGAGAGAACATTCATTGCAACACGGTTCTTCAAGGTGTACTCAATTGGACCAGTGTAGATGCGAGTGAGGCCAACCTTTGGCTGCTGCATCTTAACCTTAAAGTCGTTTACAACCTCGCCCTTAACTGTACGAACGCCATCATCTGCCTTCTTAGAGAGTTTCTTAGATACAGGGAGTGAACCGATATACTTCTCTACAAGCGGCTTCAGAGCCTCCAAATCAACATTACCAACAATGTAAGTAGTAAAGTTTGCAGCATTCGAATACAACGCCTTGTAGGCTGGCTCCATATGCTCGAACTTAACGCGCGATATCACCTCAGGGGTAACCTGCTGACGACGGAAGTGGTTGCCATAGAGAGTCTTCTGACGCTGAACCGACGAAATATAGTCAGGATTGGTCTGAGCATTCTCGATATAAGGTTTGAGCTGATTCATTGCAACATCGAAATCCTCCTTCGAGAAGCGAGGCTCGGTGAACTGCAAATACAAGAGTTGCATAATAGTCTCGAGGTCCTTTGGCGAGCCCGAACCAATAACCGATGTATCGTAGTCATCGACCGATACGTGAACATTTGCATTCTTACCCGAAAGTTGCTTGCGAAGATCGGTTGCAGTAAACTTCGATATACCCATACGGCCCATTAGGCTTGGTATAAATGCCGATGTCCAGTAGTGCTCGTCCGAGAGCGACGACTGTCCGAAGTCTGCATGCATCGAGATAAGCACCTCGTCAGCCTTGTATTTGGTAGGCTTAACAACCACCTTCATACCATTCTTCAAGGTCCAAACAGTCGAGCCAAGAGTCTCATTCTTCGACTCCTTCTTCACGGCCGAACCCTTCAACTTCTTGTCAGGCGAGATAAGTGGCTCCTTAACAGTATTGTCTGCGTAAGGTGCAATCTCCGACTTTTTAACCTTTGCCAAAACCTCGGCCAACTGCGCCTCGGTAGGATTTACCAAGCCCTCCTTCTTAGGAGCCTGAGCAACGAGCACCTGGTTGTGGTCGGTGATATACTGAGCCATAACTTGGTTAATCATCTGCAAAGGAAGATTTACGATGATTGCGCTATCCAACTTCCACTCAGTCTCTGCATCAGGCATAGCGGCATTCTTGTGGAAAGCATCGAGGTAACGACGAACATACTGGCCATTCTTGCGGTCGTTGCGGTTGTTGTATGCCAACTCCTGCATCTTCATAACACTCTGCTTTGCGCGCTCCAACTCGCCCTCGGTAAAGCCGTGACGACGGATACGCTCCAACTCGGTGTATGCAGCCTCGAGACCTCCGAGCAACTTACCATCCTGAGTAGCAACAGTAACACCTGTGCACTCCAAAGTTGAGCAGATACCAATGCCGCCACTCATATACGATGCACCTGTGAAAGGAGCGTTTGGCTTCATAGCAATATCCTGCAAACGAGCATTTGCCATCTCGCTAGCGAGAGCATTGATAAGGGCCAACTGCTCGGCAACAACGGTATTGTTCAAGTGCTTTGGAAGAGCCTCGTGCTTGATAAAGAGCATAGCCTTAGTCTGCTGCATCTCGGGATCCTCGAACATCGAAACGATAGGCTCCTGGTTGTCTGGCACTACGATGTGCTCCTTCTGTGCAACACCAGCTGGCGAAGCAGGGATATCGGCCATCAACTTCTGCAACTTAGCCTCAATCTCGTCAACGTTGATATCACCAACGATAACTACAGCCTGCAACTCAGGGCGATACCACTTCTCGTAGAAGTTACGGAGCGACGAGTGGTTGAACGACTTCAAGCCATCGAGGTGACCGATGAGGTTGCGGTGCTCGTAGCGAGTACCCTTACCGAGAGCCTGCAACATCTTGATAGTTCCACGCCACGATGCGCCATCACGCATACGCAACTCCTCCATGATAACACCGCGCTCTGCGTCTACCTCCTTTGGCTGCAAAGCGATAAAGTGCGACCAGTCGTGCAAGATGAGCATAGCCGAGTCGATAATACCCGGACGGATAGTTGGAACATCCTTCAAGAGGTACTGAGTATAGTCCCACGATGTACCTGCATTGAGGTTTGTACCAAACTTCACACCAACGGTCTCGAGGTACTCGATAAGCATCTTGCCAGGCAAGTTCTTGGTACCATTGAAGGCCATATGCTCGAGGAAGTGAGCCAAACCCTGCTGGTCGTCGGCCTCCTGAATAGCACCTACGTCGTGCGAGATGTAAAAGTCGGCCAAATTCTTCTGCTTATCGTTGTGACGAAGGTAGTATTTCATACCATTCGGCAACTGTCCCACACGGACGGCCTTGTCCGCAGGGATTACTGGAATCTGTTGCGCTCCAGGCTGCGCAGCCACCACAAATGCAACGAGCAATGCGATGACGGTTGTAAATAAACGTTTCATAATGTATAAATGTATTATCTGTTTACGCCTTCTCTCCTAACTATAACGCCCTTTGTGCGTTTTTATTGCCTATTCAATACTAAAGTATTGCTACAATTAGACAATATAGCGCAAATATACAAATTTATTCTAAATAATGCAAAAAACACCCCTTGCTTTAACGCAAGAGGTGTTTCTGTCATATATGGTTGTCGCTACTACTCTATTGTATCGACATCCTCTACAATCTGCTGAGGCAAGAGATAGGCATCCTTCGGAGTATTAGCCAAAACCCATACTACCCAATCCGCCCAGTCGTTCCACTGTCTCCAAGCCTGCGAACCATCATCGGCCGGCTTGTTAGCCAAGTAGTTGGCCTTCCAAACTGCAATCTTAGCAGCCTGCTCCTCGTCCGATGGAACTGACATTCCTGCAACCGGATAGATATAGTTAGGGAAGCTATCCTCGGTCTGTTTGAGGTATGCGCTCCACGCAGGGAACTCTACGGTTGGCTCCATATCGAACTGAACATCCTCGATGCGGTTTACAGCCAACTGATAGGTCGAATAGTCATTCTCGCCACCTGTGTAGTCCGACTGCTTCGAGTAGATCTGATAGATAGCCAAAACATCACCTACAGCGCCGTGCTTTGGTGCATACTTACCCGCAAAGCGCGAGTAACCACTTGTACGGAGCATATAGACACCATGGTCCGATGTGTACTTAGCATTGTCGTTGTACGACAAGCAGATACTACCATAGAGAGCCACGTTGTTGCGGCTATATGCCAAGTGGTACCACGGGCGGTTTACAACCTGTGTTACAGGGCCATTAGGTGTTGTTGGCAAGGTCTCCTGAATACCGCTTGTAGCGAGCCACGATGGATAGATCTGCTCGAACGAGCCATTGTACAACGGATCGTTCTTCACGATTGAGCCATCCTCTGCAGGATACTCAACACCTGCATAGTGCACCTTCAAGCCCTTGAAGCGAATCAAACGACCAAGGAACTTCTCGGTGTTGCCGCCCTGAATGTTCATGTACGAGTTCTTGTCGACTACATAGATATCAGCAGTCGAGTCGGTTGAGCTCTCTGTGAGATAAGTCTTCTCGCCTGGGAAGACGTGCTGACGCACCTTGTTCTGGCTTACGATATTCGAATTTGCGTAGTACTTGTAAACGCCATACGAGTTGTAGCTCGAGGTTGGAATATCACCCAACGAGAGCATCATACGGAAGTTGCCGAGATACAAATCACGCACCTTAACATACACCCACATAGTCTCGCCAGTCTCTAGGTTGCAAGGATAGTCGAGGAACAATCCGTTTGTAAGCTTGAGCTCGATAGCTGCTGTTCCGTCGAAGATGTAGAGCGACTTATAGATGTTACCCTGCTCGTCGTTCGAGATTACCTTACCTTTAATATAATAGTTACCGGTGTTGTACCAGCCCTTCTCCAACTCGAATGCAGTACACTCCTTCTGAGGGTCCGAAACAAAGCGAATATACTTTGTTCCCGCCTGAGTACCTGTATCGCCAGTTTTGCTAATCGAGCCAAAGAGCGCCTTCAAATCGGCAATAGAGATATGCTCTACGCCAGGGTTCATAGCCTCGAAGGTCTGATCGTTGTACTCGAAAGTAGGCTTCGGCTCCTCGAACTTATTGTAGCAAGCGGTGAATACCAAACCGAGCAATGCTACCAAAATCATCTTATACTGTTTCATAATTTTCTCTATCATTTTTCGGTTTGACTTTTAGAAACGGAAGTAAACATTCACGAAGCAAGTAGTACCGAGCATATAGAAGTACTTAGCGTCGAAGTGAGTGTAGTAGGTTGTCGAAGGGTTCGACTGACCTGGCATCTGACCACGCACCTTACGCATACGCATCTGCTCGTAACCACCTGTACGGAAGTTCTGGTTGTTCAAGATATTCTTCACCTCTGCGCTGAAACCGATAGTGTACTTACGACCAATATACCAGTTCTTACCGAGGCTTGCAGCCAAAGTATAGGCATGGCCCAACTCCTCCTCCTGACGCATATTAACCATCTCGGTCATTGCCCATATCTTCTGTGCATTGTCAGCGCTACTGCTATACAACACCTTCATATAAGGTAATACTGCATTGTTTGTACGATATGCTGGGTTCATCGAGAGATACAACTTGTCGTAGTAGTTGAAGTTAATCGAAGCAAACCAGTTCTTTGGACCACGGAAGTCGAGACCTACGTTCACTGCGAACTGCGGAGTGCTCTCAACATAGTAACCCTTCCAGAATACCTTATCCTCCAACTTAATCTTGTTGCTGTTATCTACGGTCTGAACGAAGTTTGGATCCGAAGTATAGCGGTAGTCGCCATAGTTCAAAGCACCCTGCAATGCCAAGCCACCCCAAATTGGAACACGTACAGCAACCTCGACACCCATATAGCGCTTGTCGATGTTACTCATTGCAAAGTTGGTGAACGAAGACTGAGTATCGTCGTAGAACGAAATCACCTTCGAGCCATTGGTCATCTCGGTGAAGTAACCTGCTACGCGAGCCTGGATATAAGGCAAGTTGAGATTATATACCAACTCTGCGCTATATGCCTGCTCAGGAGTCAAACCTGGAGTAACGGTGTTACGAGTACGAGGTGATACGAATGCCGAGTTGAAGGTTGGAGCATCCTGCACAGCACCAACATTCAAAGCCAAGTGATGAGCCAACGAGAAACGATACGAGAATGTAGCCTTAGCCTTGTAGGTGAGGAAGTTCAAGTGCTGCGAATCGCCCTTCGAGTCGTCAACAAACAAACCCTTACGCCACAAACCTTGACGCCACATGCCAGCATAGCCCAACTCTGCACCTACGTTCATCTCGAAGCCACCAATGCGGTAGTTGTACATACCCCACAACTGAGCCTGGCGAACGTGAGCATAGTAGTCGTACGAGAACTTATCGCCCTCGCGAACGATGCGTGCATGACCGTGCTCGTTGTAGTAGTCGAGATCATTCTGATACTTCACAGGGTCGCTACCCATATCGCGCTCAGCAAACTTATCAACGTCTACCCAGAAATCGCCACCGAGCAAGTCCTCAATTTTGTCGTAGTACTCGGTACGATTCACGCGAGCCTTAACACCTCCGAGGATGTGGTGGTTAGCGTTGAAATCGTGCGAGATATTTGCGGCAAAGTTATAGTCAATCTGGTCTGTATGACGCTCCTCAATCATGTAGTTCGAACGGTGGCCCTCAGCATATGGCGAGGTTGTTCCGTTCTTGTTCGAGTTAATCATATTGTCGAAGTCGATACGACCATTCCACATCGAACGAGCCTCGGTTGCAGCCTGCAAGTACGAATATATCTGATCGTTCGACGATGCCTTGAAGATGCCAGGAACAACATTCTGTGCAGTACCACTCTGATATGCTGCCAATGCCTCGTTAATCAAATCGCGATTTACGAGGTCAGACATATTCTGCGCCAAGAAGTTGCCATAGCCATTCTCGTCTGCCACAATCTGTGTGGTATAGTTCGAAGGCAAGTAACGGTAGTAGTCTGGACGTGGGTCTGCACCATCCTTCCAAGTCATTGCCGAATAGCCGTTGAAACCAAAGCGCACCGAAGTAGCTGCTGTTAAGCGAGTCTTCTCATTGATGTCATAGTAGTAGTTGAGCATCACGATAGGCTCGTGCGAACGACGAATACGAGTGTTACGCAACTTACCATTCTGAATACCCACGTTAGGGTTGTAGTAGTTGCTTCCGAACATATCGTAAGCCTCCTGAGTAGATGCCTGCTGTGCACCACGCTGCTGCGGAGTACCGAGCACCATCAACGAAAGGCGGTGCTGTGGGTTAAACTGCTTCTCGACAGCTGCGAAGTAGCCATACGAGTTGTAGTATACGCCATCAACATAGCCGTTACCACCCTGACGAGTCGAAACCGAGAATGCATACGACCAACCGTTATCCATCATACCCGAAGCATACGAAACAATAGCACGGAAGTTATACATCTGATTACCACCCGAAACACTTGCACGGAAGCCTTTACGCATCTGCGAAGCGCGGGCATTGATATTTGTAGAGCCCGCAAATCCACCAACACCATAATCGGTGGTTGTCAAACCCGAACGGCTCTCCTGGTTACGGGTAGCGTCGTTCATACCCCTCCACAACGACCAAGGGCCATAGCCTGTCAAAGCATCATTGAAACGGATACCATTGAGGTATACATCGGTATACTTCGAATCGTAACCACGTACATTGAAGCGCATCTCGCTAAAGCGATACGATGCGATGTTGTTGTACAAGTCCTTCGAAGCCGAAAGTGTTGAAGGCAACGCCGGAGAATCCGACGACGAAGACTCGGTGTCGAACTCAGCAAAGATTGCATCGTCGAGCACCTCACCTGGAACTGCCTTTGGAACAATGATTACGGCATTGATATCCTTGACATTGTTCTCGACCTTAACCACGATGTCGAGATCCTCGAACTCGGGAGCCGCAAACGTGAGCTTATAGTCGCCTGCAGGTACGCCCTTCAACTCGAAGTAACCCTTATCGTTGGTTACCGCCTTGAAATCGGTACCAACGACTGTTACTGCAGCATTACCTACGGCCGCTCTGCCGTCACGCGACAGCAATCGGCCCTTCAAACCGCCCTCTTGTGCGAATGCGGTAGAAGCAAGCAATGTGATTGTTGCAACAAGTAAAAATTTTAATTTCATACCTTTCATTTATATATTATCAATTTTCTACTTCGAGATATAGATATACACAGGGAAGTGGTCGCTATAACCATTCTGGAAGTTCGAACCTACGAACGAACGCAATGGATAGTTTTTGTACTGACCCTCACGCTGAATCATATACGGACGATAGAAGATGTTTCCGTAGAGCTTAGCACCCTGCTTCTTCTGAATCTTTAACGAGCCAGTCGAACCTGTGGCCAAGTTCTCCGACACAACGATATTGTCGAACAAGTTCCACGAATCGCGATAGCCCAAAGTACCATAACCAGCCTTCAACATCGAGTAGAACGGATTGTACATATCGTTTGGATTCAAGCCCTTAATCTTCCCCTTCTTGTCGCCCTTAGCACCAAGTACGTCGGTTATGCTCTTATCGGTTGCATCATCGTTGAAGTCACCCATAATCACAACCTTGGTTGCAGGGTTTACCTTACGCACCGAGTCGCAGATGTGCTTGCACTGAGCAGCTACGTGGTCGCGCGAATACTGCGAACGCTCCTTACCACCCAAGCGCGATGGCCAGTGCGATACAATGAAGTAGAATGGCTCGCCCTCAATCTTACCCCACATAGCAACAAGGTCACGAGTAAGGAAGTTTGGACGTCCTGGGAACGATACGCGATGAGCCTCCGAGCCCTCGAGCTGGAACTTGTCGGGGCGATAGAAGAATGCGCAATCCACACCACGGCGGTCAGGCGAATCGTAGTGAACGATACGATAGTTTGCCTTAGCCAACTTTGGTGTAGCAATCAAATCCTCCAATACGAGGCGATTCTCAATCTCCGACACGCCAATTACGGCAGGGAAATTCTTGTCCTCGGCTGCAATGTCGTACAATACGCGCGACATATTGGCGAGTTTTTGGTTGTAGCGGTAGGTTGTCCACTTACGCGCGCCCTCAGGAAGGTACTCCTCATCGTTCTTGTTCGGGTCGTTGATTGTGTCGAACAAGTTCTCGAGATTGTAGAATACCACCTTGTAAGGCTTCTGCGCAAGTACCATTGCACCCACTGCAACAACGCACAAAAGTGATAAAAGTGTTCTCTTCATACTTTTTGGTTATTATTGAATTTTAAAATTTGTAATTTCTAGTTAGAATCCCCACGCACTGAAGTTGCACTGCGACTTCACCTTATCGGCTATGGCTGGGTCGAGGTTTTGGAAGAACGAGAAGCCGCTTCGTCGCTCGATTTCTGCCACCGATACCGCCGCGCTACTCAACGAAGCGTTCGTGCCATTTTCGTTATTCTCGAAGAGGAAGCCAATACACATCAACTCGTCAGCCGACTTAATGTCTGCGATATTCTTCTTTGTGTTGCCACTCTTTGTGCGGAGCAACATCTTGAAGCAGTGCGATGGCACCGATATCGTACGACCACTCTTGGTGATGGTGGTATTCTTCTCGAAGAGCGTACCTACCACAACGTAGAGCGTGTCAGCACATATCTTCGTACGCACCTTATTCTCCAACGTTCCCCACGATGCGCTATTGAAGTCGTAGTCCTGCACCATAATGTTCGTAGCGTAGCAGGTCTGCGCATTGGTATTCCAAGTGTTGTATCGGTCTGCCGATGGGAGCATATGACCACGAGCGTAGCCATAGCCAAAGCCATTCGAACCTACGATATTAGCCTGCTTCGACTGCGGAATGATTGGGTTTGTATAGGTGTCGTAAGTATCGATATCTTTCACATACTTACTGGTAATCTCGTATGCATTACTCCAGTTCGAGCTATACTTATACTTCGACACTGCATCGTCAAATGCCCACGCATTGGTACGACCTGCGGTTGTGCCACCCACTTCGTAGTCGCGGCCCGAGGTGTAGATGCTGTGCGCAGGATAAGCTACCCAACGCGAGCAAATCTTGTCGAGGTCGTAGCAAATCGAGAAGTTACGCACACGACGATTGTCGTTCAATGTTGTGTAGTAGGTCTTGTGTACCAACGACGAGCCCTGCTTGAAGGCTGGCTGCTCGCCCCAAACACGGTCGTAATCGGGATTTTCGGTCATCACAAGCTGACGCAGCTCGAACGAATTGGTATAGCCGTCACTAAATGTTATGGTTGCTCGAGCAATGCGCTCGTAGTCGTTGTCGTTTGCATCAAATTTAATCGAAAACGATTGTCCCACGAATCCTGCCTTTGTCACTGCAGTGCAGAAGTCGTTACCATCGGTAATTTGCAACTTCCAGGTGAGCATCGGGTCTCCATTGGTTACACCCGTTACGGTCGAGGCCTGTGCCGACACTATATCAGAGTAAATCTCCGCCTTCGATTTATAGGGCGACCACTGTTCGTACTCGCATGCAGTTAGTGTGAGAGCAAGCATCAACACCGCCACTACACTGCGGCAGATGCCATTAAAAAAGTTATTCATTTCGATTATTCTTCTATTCATCTTCTTTGTCTTAGTACCCAAGGCAGGTAATCAGCCTGCCTTGGATTAAATATCGATTTCAATTATTTGTAAGAAATCTTCATCGACTTGATGTATGCACGCGAATTCTTATCGGTACCGTTGCAAGTGAACTTGATAGCCGACGACTCGCCAGTCCAAGTACGGAAAGCGTTGTTAGCAGAAAGCTCACCGTTATCGCAAATGAGGTAGTACATATTGTAGTCAAACTCGAACTCAATAGAAGTGATAACCTTGCCGTTAGCAGCCGTTACATCCAAAGTCGAGCCGTTCTGGTACATACGGATACCCTGGCTTGCATCGTAGTATGCAGGAGCTGTCGAAGCCGAGCCCTTCTTGAACACCAACGAGATGTTGTCATCAACGGTGATAGTCTTACCGTCTACCGACTGAGCATTGGTGTAGCCCAAAGCATTGAACACGATCTTTACAACACCATCCTGTGCTACCTCTTTCTCTGCAACCTTAACGTTCTTGATCTCCCAAGTACCAGCATCAGATGCGTTCGAAGTGTACTTGAAGGCAATCTGAACGTTCTTACCAACGTAAGCCGACAAATCAACCTCGCCCGAATCTACAAACGACCAGCTGTTACCAGTACCGTGTGTAGGGATAGCAAGCTGTGCCCACTCACCGCCTACCTCCTTAACATGGAGAGTAAATACCTCGGCTGGAGTAGTGTTGTTCAACTTATTAACGCAGTGCGAGAATGTAAGAACAGGAGCAGATGTGCCTACGAGGCTAATCTGTGGCGATACCAACCAGCTCTCTGCCTCATAGCAAGTGTTGTTTGCAAATGCCGAACCCTTCATACCATAGCTCGAGTCAAATGACCATACATAGGTCAAAGCCTCAGGAAGAACTACGTTATCGATAGTGAAGTAACCCTGGTTCGAAGCAAAAGTCTCCAAATATGGGAGTGTAAGTGGATCGGTTGGCTGCTCTGGCAACTCTGGCTGCTCTGGCTGCGATGGAGCCTCAGGAGCAAGCTCTACACCGCTACCACCCTCTACGAGTTTGAAGTCATCGAGACGGCAACCACCATTAGCCTGCACCTCGTAAGTGAAACGAGCATAGAGCTTAGTTGCATTAGCTGCAACCTTAAACTCTACATTTGCAGCATACCAGCCATTACCACCGTTTGGAGTGATAGTGCAATCCATAGTATCCCAGTTTGTACCATCGTAACCAAGCTCGAGGTGAACAAGCGAATTATCAACAGTTGCAAAACCTGGAGTACCACCATTGTAAGCATTCTGGCACGAAGTGTTGAATGAGAAGATGTAGTTCGAACCACCGGTAACTGCAATGTTCTCGATTACGAAGTACGCCTCAGCTGGAGCCTTGTTGATAAATGCATATGGAGCACCCGAAATACCTACTGCATCAGCAGTTGGCTCGTATGCATTACCCGAGTGACGAACAGATGCGCTCTTACCTGTGTAAGCTACGTTTGTCGAAGCCTCACCCTCAGGAGTCCAACCATTAAACTGGTCGAGGTATGGCCAAGCGGTAGAACCATTCGCTGTTGTTATCTTCTCAACATCTACACCACACTTCTCGTAGTAGAGGAAGTTGCTAGCATCGGTACCTGTTGCATTCTGCGAAACGGTAACCTCAGCCTTGTCGTTGGTAGTAGTCGATGTGCCGAGTGCAGGAATCAAAGTCTGCTTCTGAACATCGAATACAATCTTGAACTCGCGAGCCGAAGCTGCAGGAACGATAACATTTACGCTACCATTACCCTCGCCTGTGAGAGGCTCGATAGTAACATCAGTCTGGTCGCACGATACAGTCCACGCACCATTTGCGGTAACTGCAATCACCTGCTCACCACCATTAAGATCGGTTGCAAACGAAGTTGGGTTTACAGAGATCTCGGCCATAGCCTCGTCTCCACCCTTACCCTCATCGTTAGGAGTACAACCCACGCCAAAGAGCATTGCTGCTCCGGCTACAAACGCAAAAAATCTTCTTGCTTTCATAATTGTTTTGGTTTTGTTAGTTAAGTGAATAAAAAAGTTAATTATTTGTGTGTAAAAATGTTTTTTTTACTTTCAATCTACAATTACCGTGCGAAGATAGCACAATTTTCTATAACAAACTATTTTTCGCACTTATTTTTTACAAAAATAAAGCAACAAATTATTGAACACAAAAAAGGTTGGAGCTCTACCCCAACCTTTACTATTATATTTCAAATATTTAGCTTAACAACAACTTCTCAATTTGCTCAACCTGCTGACGAAACATCTTCTCGGTCTCCATCAAGTTCGAAATTGTCTTACACGAATGAAGAACCGTTGCGTGGTTACGACCTCCGATTGCAGCACCGATATTAGTGAGAGGTTGCTTGGTATGCTTCTTCGCGAGATACATCGCCAACTGTCGCGCAATAGCCACCTCGCGAGTACGCTCTGACGAGCTTAGACGCTCCTTCTCGATATCCATCTGCTCGCATACGGTAGCGATAATCTGCTCGATTGTAATCTCCTTCTGATACATCGAAACATAGACCTTAAGTACCTCTTTTGCAAGGGTTGTGGTGATGCGCTTATTCATGAACGAAGCATTAGCCGTAAGCGACAATATCGCACCTTCTATCTCTCTGATATTCGCAGAGATATTCTCTGCCAAATAAGAAATTACTTCATTAGGTATTTCAGCATTCAGCTGATTAGCTTTCGCACGAATAATCTTTACCTTTGTTTCGTAGTCCGGAATGCGTATTTCGGCCGACAAGCCCCACTTAAAGCGGGTGAGCAATCGTTCCTCGATATCCTTCAACTCCACAGGTGGTTTATCCGAAATAAGCACCAACTGCTTACCCGACATCTGCAGGTGGTTGAAGATGTTGAAAAATGCATTCTGCGTACCTGGCTTACCCGACAACTCCTGAATATCATCGAGGATGAGAACATCCACCGCCTGATAGTAGTGAATAAAGTTCGGAATATCGTGATTTAGGGTCGCTGCCTGGAATTGGGCCTGGAATTTGCTCATTGCAACATACAACACCTGCAACTCAGGGAAACGCTGGAGCACCTCGTTGCCAATAGCGTGTGCAATGTGAGTCTTACCCAATCCCGAATCTCCGTATATGTAGAGCGGATTGAACGGTGTATGACTACCAGGATTTACCGATATAGACATCGCAGCCGAACGCACCAAGCGGTTACACTCACCCTCGATAAAATTATCGAAAGTGTAATTTTTATTGAGCTGCGGCTCGATTCTTAGGCGATTTATACCAGGTATTACAAAAGGATTTCGTATCTTTGTGGTGTTGGTCGGTTGCGCAACTGTCGAACTTTGCGAAGTGACATCGCTCTCGCTAGGCACAGCAATCTTGCGCACAGCATAATAGAGGCGTGTATCGCTACCAAACCACTCTGCAATAATCGGTTTGAGCACGTGGCTATAGTTATCCTCGATGGTTCTTGCAAAGTCTCGATCCGGCACCTTAACGCGGAGTCTCACGCCATCAAACTCGAGCGGCTCGATAGGCATAAACCACTGCGCGAACTCCTCAGCCGAAGTTTTCGTCTTCAGTTCGCTAAGGCAGCTTTGCCATGCATCGGTGTATGTCGCAGAGTTTGCAAGCATAAAACGTTGATTATAAATACGTTAAGTCAATATATAATCTTCTATCAAACCATTCCATTTGTTTGACATCGCAAAGGTGAGAATAAAATTGTGGAAAAAAAAATGAGTAAACTATTGTTTTTTAATTTTTATTTATTAAGAGAACGAAAAAAGTTTTTGCAGCTCCAAAATTTAACTCGCTGATACACTTATTTTAAAATAAATTCACTATATTTGCAGAGATAAAAAATCGAATAATTTTTCTAAAACATATAAACAAATCTTATAAAACTATCGCTATGGATAACTTGCAACAATTAGTTATGTCGAAGGCTGCGAAATGGCTAACTCCAGAGTTCGACGAGAAGACTCGCCAAGAGGTTCAGAATCTGATTGATAACGATCAGAAAGAGCTTGTCGAGAGTTTCTACAAAGATTTGGAATTCGGTACAGGCGGCTTACGTGGCATTATGGGCGTAGGTACCAACCGAATGAACAACTACACCGTAGGATTTGCTACACAGGGCTTGGCTAACTACCTCAAAATCAACTTCCCTAACGAGGAGATTCGCGTTGCTATCGCTCACGACTCGCGCAACAACTCGCGAGTATTTGCCGAGCACGTTGCAGACATATTTGCCTCGAATGGTTTCAAGACCTTCCTTTTCGACGAGCTTCGCCCTACCCCGGAGCTTTCGTTCGCAATTCGCGAGTTGAACTGCCAGTCGGGCGTTATGGTGACAGCTTCGCACAATCCAAAGGAGTATAACGGATACAAGGCATACTGGAGCGATGGCTCGCAGGTAACTGCACCGCACGACACCAACATCATCAAGGAGGTCGAGAAGATTACAGAGGTATCGCAGGTGTTGACAGGTCTCAACCCTGAGAATATCACAATCCTCGACGAGGAGTTCGACAAGAAGTACCTCGCAAAGATTAAGGAGTTGCAGCTCTCGGCAGATAGCGTAGCTCGTTACCACGATATGAAGATTGTCTACACCCCACTCCACGGCGCGGGCGTACGACTCACTCCAGCATCGTTGAAGAACTTCGGATTCACAAACATCATCTCGGTACCTGAGCAGACCGTTTTGGACGGAAACTTCCCTACCGTAGCATCACCAAACCCAGAGAACCGTCCTACAATGAAGATGGCTATCGACTTGGCCGAGAAGGAGGGTGCAGATCTTGCAATGGCAACCGACCCAGATTCGGACCGTATCGGTTTGGCTTTGCGCAACAACAAGGGCGAGTATGTATTGCTCAACGGAAATCAGACATTGGTTCTCTTGATGTGCTATCAGCTCACTCGTTGGGTAGAGCTTGGCCGTATCAAGGATGGCGACTATGTTGTTAAGACCATCGTAACCTCGATGATGCCTGACGCTGTAGCCGAGGCTTACGGTGTAAAGTGCTACAACTGTCTCACAGGTTTCAAGTACATCGCAAAGATTATCCGCGAGAACGAGGGTAAGGCACAGTATATCGGTGGTGGCGAGGAGTCGTTCGGATACCTTGCAGGCGACTACGTACGCGACAAGGATGGCGTTTCGGCCTGTTCGTTGGCTGCAGAAGCTGCTGCATGGTGCCGCGACACCAAGGGCGTAACACTCTACGAGTGGTTGCAGGATCTCTATGTTAAATTCGGATTCTATCGCGAGGGCCTCGTAAACGTTGTTCGCGAGGGTAAGGACGGCGCAGAGCTCATTCAGAATATGATGGTTGAGTACCGTGCAAATCCGCCACAGAGCATTCTCGGATCGAAGGTTGTAGAGATTTATGACTACAAGACTCTCGAGTTGAAGAACACCGTAACAGGCGAGGTATGTCCTATCCCAGGCATCGAGGATAAGAGCAACGTATTGCAGTGGGTTACAGAGGATGGCACCAAGGTTTCTGTACGTCCATCGGGCACAGAGCCTAAGATTAAGTTCTACTTTGGCGTGAAAGCAACACTTCCTTCAGTAGAGGAGTTCGACAAGGTGGAGGCTGAGCTCGACGCCAAGATTGAGGCTATCAAGGTAGAACTAAAATTGGTATAACCCATATATATACATATTATATATAAGATGACAACGAAGGAACGTATAGCAAAAGCCTTGGCTGTTGCAACCGACACCAAGGTTTTCGAAATGGAGAGCAACATACTACACCGCGCTCCTGTAATATTCAAAGAGCAGTTTGGCAATGCTCGTGCCATTGTTATCGCCGACAAAAACACTTGGCGAGTAGCTGGCGAGCAGGTATACAACCACCTCGTAGAGGCAGGTATCGACACCGTAACACACATCATCCAGAAGGATGAGTTTCACGCTGAGTGGTGCTATGTAATGGAGGTCGAGGAGGCTACCAAGGAGGCTGGCGCAATTATGGTTTCGGTGGGCTCGGGCGTCATCAATGACCTTTGCAAGCTCGGCTCTCACCACCTTAATCAGCAGTACCTCACCATCCCTACTGCAGCTTCGGTTGATGGATACTCCTCTTTTGGAGCCTCTATCAGCTACGAGGGTTTGAAGCAGACCTTCGAGTGCCCTGCACCAGTTGCCATTTTGGCCGACATCGACGTTATTGCCGATGCTCCAAAGGAGATGACTGCAGCCGGTTATGCTGACCTCGCAGCCAAGATTCCTTGTGGTGCGGAGTGGATGATTGCCGACATCATGGGCACCGAACCACTCATCCCAGAGGCTTGGCATATGTTGCAGGATGTTCTCGACGAGCAACTCTCCAACCCTGACGGCGTTGCATCGGGCGATAAGAAGGCTATTGCAGACCTCTTCGAGGGTCTCACCTTGAGCGGTTTCGCTATGCAAGCAGCGCGCTCGAGCCGTCCTGCATCGTGCACCGACCACCTATTCAGTCACTATCTCGACATGACTGGTCACACCTATAATGGAAAGTTGCAGTCACACGGATTCCAGGTGGCTATTGGAACACTCACCATGTGTGCTATGTTCGACGCCTTCCTCGAGATGGATTTGCGCGAGCTCGATGTAGAGAAGTGTGTAGAGGCTTGGCCATCGCTCGAGGAGGAGCAGCAGCGAGCTCTCGCCATCTTCAAGGATTTCATCTCGCCAGAGTTGGGATACAAGGAAATGACCGCCAAGTACAACGACAAGGAGACCGTTCGCGAGCAGCTCTCACTCTTCAAGAAGCACTGGCCACTCCTCAAGGCTCAGTATCGCAAGCAGGTCTACACATTCGAGAAGATGCAGGAGTGCTTCCGCAAGGTTGGCGCACCAGCAGACCCTTCTGACATTGGTGTAACGCGTCAGCAGTTGAAGGATATGATGCCATTCGTACAGATGATGCGTTGGCGTATGAATCTCCTCGATTTGGCTCGTCGCGGTGGCTTCTACGATGAGTTGGTAGAGAAGGTATTCGGAAAGGGCGGAGCATGGGAAATCGCCTAAAGCTATGGTTAAGTTAAATATAAAAACTGATTAATATGAAGAAATTTATAAAATTCGCATTATGCGCCATGGTCCTATTCTCGGCCACAGCCGTATATGCTCAAAAGCAAGAAATTCGCGTATTCTCGCACCGAGGTGGTCGTATGGAGTTCGACGAGAACACTATGGCTGCATTCCAAGCTAGCTACGACGCTGGATACCGAGGTTTCGAGGTTGATATTCGTCTCACTAAGGATGGCGAGATGGTAATCACTCACGACCACACCTTGGAGCGCACTACCAATGGCAAAGGCATTGTCGAGGAGAAGACCGCAGACGAACTTCGCGCATTGCAGACCAAGAAGGGCGGCAAGTTGGCATTTTTGCCTGAGTTGCTCGAGTGGTTGAAGGACAAGGAGGGTTTGTACGTAGAGTTCGAGATGAAGACCAAGCCCGTAAACCTCTACCCCGAGGAGCGTCTTCAGGCATATTGCGATCAGCTCTACGCTATGGTAATGAAGGATAAGCCTGCCGATGCAGACTATGTATTTACATCGAGCGACTATCGTGGACTTCGTTATTTGCAGCAGAAATACCCAGGTGTTCAGCTGCTTATGATTACAAGCAAGCCTCTCAACGAATGGACCATCCGTATGGCCAAGTCGTTGGGCATCACCCGCATTGGCGCAAAGATGCCAGGCACTACAAGAGATGCTGTAAAGAAGGCGCACAAGGAGGGCCTCGTTGTCAGCCTATGGCCGGGCTACACCACAGCCGACTTCGTATTGGGCGCATATCTCGGAGCTGACTACATGTGTACCGATATTCCGTTGCAAGTTAAGAAGTTTGCAGCAGAGAAGACCCCTTGGCTAAATGTTAAATATTAACCAAAATAGACAAAGAAATGAAAAACATTAAATTGCTTTTGATTGCAGTTCTTTCGATTGTTTCGACAACTGCATTTGCTCAGAAGAGTGAGATTATTCTTTTGGCTCACCGCGGAGGTTGTGGTGAAGGCATGGAGAATGTAGAGAGCACATTCAAGAAGAGCCTCGCAGCAGGTATTCGCGCATTCGAGATTGACGTTCGCATCTCGAAGGATGGCAAGATTGTTTTGCAGCACGACAACACCCTCAAGCGCACCGCCGGCATCGACAAGCACGTCGAGGATATGACCGAGAAGGAGTTGCGCGAGGTGACACTCAAGGATGGATCTAAGCTTATGTTCTTCGACGAGCTTTTAAAGCTACTCAAAAATTACCCGGGCTTATTCCTCGAGATCGAGATGAAGAGCTCGAAGTATACAGACGAGTTCCTCTATAGCACAGGTTATGCCGACAAGATCGCTAAGATGGCATTGAAGGCTAAGCCAGCAGCATCGACCTACGTCTTTACATCGTTCGATACACGCCCATTGCGCTACATCAAGGAGCACTACCCTGAGTCGGAGACTGGACTTATCACAGGTGCTGGTGTAAACCACGAGACTATAGCAATTGCTTTGGCTATCGGAGCAAAGCGCATGGCTGCTCATATTGACAGAACTTCACGTGCGGATATGGATCGCGCACATCGCAAGGGTCTCCTCATCAATTTGTGGCCAGGCAAGAGCGACGATTCTCTTCTTCGCGCTTGGTCTTTGGGTGCAGATATCCACTGCACAGACTACCCTGCTCACATGCTCGACTATGCCAAGAAGAACTGCCCTTGGTTGACTATCAAATAGTAGAGCATAACAAACATAACGGCTGTCGCATCGAGTGTGACAGCCGTTTTTGTATGCTATAATCTTGCAAGTAGTCGTTTTACTGCAGGGATTTTCAGGATAGGCAAGATTGCGTGCGCAGGTAACAACCAACAAGCAAATACTGCAACCTTCGTAAATAAGCCAGGTATCGTCTCTCTGCGGCGACGCTCCAAAGCACGAATACCAGCCTTTGCCATCTTCTCGGGGCGCATCATAAAACCTAGGCCTCTCAGCCACTTACGATGCTTCTCGTCAAGAGTATAAAGAGGTGTATCCACAGCTCCAGGATAGACCGTAGTGACAGTCACATTGTGCGGACGGAACTCATACCACAACGACTGAGCAAAGCTCTTCAGATAGGCTTTTGTTGCTGCATAGTACGACACCGTGATATAGGGAGTCCAAGCAGTCATCGACGACATAATCAGAATGCGTCCCTCTCTCCTATTACACATATCTGCACCGAACAAACGGCATAACTTCGAAGGGGTCACGCAGTGGAGATTCGTGATAAACTCCGCCATCGAAGGCTTGGTGTTCACAAACATTCCAAACTGCAAGATTCCTGCATTGCTCACGAGAGTCGAGACCTCGTAGTCGCGCTCTTTGCACCACGCGTAAATTTGCTCGGCAGAGTCCGCTTGCGAAAGGTCGGCATATAGCGCAACAGCCTCTACGCCAAAACGTTGCTTTATGTCAGCGGCAACCTCTTCGTTGCGCTCACGCTGATTACTTACAACGATAATATTTTCGCCTTTTGCGGCAAATTGCTCGGCATAACAGAGGCCGATGCCCGATGATGCTCCGGTTATAAGTGTAAATTTCATGCCGCGAAGGTATCTATTTTTTACCAATTTCAGTCGCTATTTGCCAAATTTTTCATACTTTCGCAACCGAAATTAACTTTAAAAGCGAAATTATGATTGGAAGAGGCTTGTCCGCAGTAGGACTATTGATATGCTCAAACTTGTTTATGACCTTGGCGTGGTATGGTCAGGTAATGTTCAAGTCGCGCTTCGAGCGCTTTGGCTTAATCGCCATCATCTTCATTAGCTGGCTTGTGGCATTCTTCGAATACTGCTTTATGGTGCCAGCCAACCGCCTCGGCAGCTTGGAATATGGAGGCCCATTCTCTATCTGGGAGCTCAAAGTTATTCAAGAGGTTGTCTCGCTCACGGTATTTGCCATCGTCGTGCAACTCATCATGAAGAACGAAGCCCTGCGCTGGAACCACTTCGCTGGCTTCATCTGCCTAGTCTTGGCGGTCTTCTTTATCTTTAAGAAATAGGCATGCGCCTATTTTTTTTGCTATTAGCTATTAGCTATTAGCCATTAGACTTTATTAGGAGACGGGCTATACCCTTGATAGGAGGTGCGCATCCTATTCACTCCTATTTCGCATATTACAAAAACAACGACCACGCAAATTTGCATGGTCGTTCTGTAGTATCAAAGTAATTTCTAAAAAAATGGACACAGCGCGCGCATAACCAAAATTGACACTCTTACTTATGCCTATTACCTCTCTAATTACACCTAAAATATATTCTCTCCGATAGGCAAATAGAGACAAGAAAAAATTCAAAAAACTCTCAACTTTCAACAAAACTCCTATCTCCTAGTTCCTATCTTCTATCTATTTTGAAAGTTTTCCGTTTTCCGTTTTCCGTTTTCCGTTTTTATTTGCTATCTTTGCGCCCAATAATAGATAATTGAAAATTTCATAGAAAATGAGTGTAGAACAGTTTATGTTAGAGCAGGTACAGGCAGCTGTATCATATCTCTACGGACACGTTGATTATTCGCAGATTCAGTTGCAGAAGACCCGCAAGGAGTTCGAGGGTGATTATACTTTGGTGGTATTCCCACTTGTAAAGATGGCTCGCAAATCGCCAGAGGCAGTTGCAGCCGAGATTGGTGAGGTATTGCTCGAGAAGGCATTCCACATCGAGTCGTACAATGTCGTTAAGGGCTTCTTGAACATCTCGCTCAAGAAGGACTTTTGGGTTAATCGCTTCGAGAACATCTCAGCTGACGAAAACTATGGCAACGCACCTTCGACAGGTCGCACCATAATGATTGAGTACTCGTCTCCTAATACCAACAAGCCACTCCACCTCGGACACATCCGCAACAACCTCTTGGGTTACTCGGTAGCGCAGATATTGAAGGCTAACGGCCACAACGTAATCAAAGCAAACCTTGTGAACGACCGTGGTATTCATATCTGCAAGTCGATGGTTGCGTGGTTGCGCTATGGCAATGGTGCTACACCAGAGTCTACTGGCAAAAAGGGCGATCACCTCGTAGGAGACTACTATGTCGAGTTCGACAAGCACTACAAGGCCGAGATTAAGGAGCTTGTTGCTGGCGGAATGAGCGAGGAGGAGGCTAAGAAGCAGGCCCCAATTCTTCTCGAGGCACAGGAGATGCTCCGCAAGTGGGAGGCAAAGGACGAGGAGGTTCGCGCACTTTGGGAGAAGATGAATGGCTGGGTTTACGATGGTTTCGATGTAACATACAAGACACTTGGTGTTGGTTTCGACAAGGTTTACTACGAGTCGCAGACATATATCCTCGGCAAGGGCCTCGTAGAGGATGGTTTGGCAAAGGGTATCTTCTTCCGCAAGGAGGATGGCTCGGTATGGATCGACCTCGAGGCTGACGGCTTGGATCAGAAGCTATTGCTCCGTGGCGACGGCACTTCGGTATATATGACTCAGGACCTCGGCACTGCATTGCAGCGTTTCGAGCAGAATGCATTGAATGGCATCATATACGTTGTAGGTAACGAGCAGAACTACCACTTCCAGGTATTGAAGCTCATCCTCAAGAAGTTGGGCTACGAGTGGAGCGACGATATCTTCCACCTCTCGTACGGTATGGTGGAGCTGCCTGAGGGCAAGATGAAGTCGCGCGAGGGTACCGTAGTCGATGCCGACGACTTGTGCGAGGCGATGATTAACACCGCACGCGTGATGTCGCAGGAGTTGGGCAAGCTCGATGGTTGCACCGAGGAGGAGGCGTGGGCAATCTCTTCGATGGTTGGCTTGGGCGCTTTGAAGTACTTCATCCTCAAGGTTGACCCTAAGAAGACCATGTTGTTCGACCCACGCGAGTCTATCGACTTCAACGGCAACACTGGCCCATTCATCCAGTACACCCACGCTCGTATCTGTTCGGTGCTTCGTAAGGCTGCCGAGCAGGGCATAGCATTCGAGGGCGAGAAGATTGCCTGCGAATTATTGCCAGAGGAGATTTCATTGATTAAGATGTTGAACGACTACCCTGCTACCGTTGCAGCTGCAGGTGAGGCGTTTGCACCATCAATGATTGCTGCATACACCTACGAGTTGTGTAAGACCTTCAACGGCTACTACCACGACCACTCTATCCTCCGCGAGGAGAACGAGGAGGTGAAGAAGATGCGTTTAGCATTGGCTCAGCAGGTGGCACGCATAATCAACCGCTCGATGCGATTGTTGGGCATCGATGTACCAGAAAGAATGTAAAAGCGTATGGCAGGATCGAATTTCGTAGATTACGTAAAAATATTTGCTCGTTCGGGACACGGAGGAGCTGGCTCAAAGCACTTCCGCCGCGAGAAGTTTGTCGCTTTTGGAGGCCCAGATGGCGGCGATGGTGGCAAGGGTGGTTCGATTATTTTGCAGGGCGACCAGCAGTATTGGACCCTTATTCACCTTAAGTATCAGCGTCACCAGTTCGCAGAAGATGGCGAATCGGGCTCTGGCGCACGCTCGCACGGTAAGGATGCTAAGGATATTATCATCCCCGTACCACTCGGCACAGTAGCCAAGCAGGTATTCACCGATGAGGAGACAGGCGAGACCTACACAGAGGTTGTGGGAGAGGTAACCGAGCACGGAGAGCAGTTGGTTCTTCTGCAAGGAGGTCGTGGAGGTTTGGGCAACTGGCACTTCCGCACAGCCACAAATCAGGTTCCACAGTACGCTCAGCCAGGCGAGGAGGGCGCTGAAGGTGCATTTATTCTCGAGTTGAAGGTGTTGGCAGATGTTGGTTTGGTTGGATTCCCAAATGCGGGTAAGAGCACCCTACTTTCGGTTGTTTCGGCCGCTAAGCCCAAGATTGCTAACTATGCCTTCACCACATTGGAGCCAAACCTCGGTATCGTGGAGGTGCGTGACGGACATTCGTTCGTAATGGCCGACATCCCAGGTATTATCGAAGGTGCACACGAAGGCAAGGGTCTCGGAACTCGTTTCTTGCGTCATATCGAGCGAAATTCAAGTTTGCTCTTTATGATTCCGGCTGATAGCGACGATATCAAGAAGGACTACGAGATATTACTTGGCGAGCTCACGCAGTACAACCCCGAGCTTCTTGACAAGAACCGCATCTTGGCAATCACCAAGTGTGACATGCTTGACGATGAGTTGATTGAGGAGATGAAGGCTCACCTCCCAGAGGGAATAAAGTCGGTGTTCATCTCGTCAGTTGCAGGCTTGAATATCCAGAAATTGAAGGATATGCTGTGGTCCGCACTCCACGAATAATGCGAGGCGTACGTTACATACTTATTGCACTATTTCTACTATGTTATAGAGGTCTCTCCGCACAGGAGTTCGACCTCTATGATTTTAGATACTATAAACGTTTCGACACAGTCGAGGAGTTGCTTGCACCCGAAACAGACTCCGTGGTGGTTGCAAAGTTTGTGCTCGATAGCAAATTCACAACTCGCGCTCTAGACTACAACCTCTCGGCGGTACGTTTCTCTCGCCGCGGAATAGCGAGCTACGACCGCACTACACGCCTAAATGGTGTGGAGATACCATTTATCGGAAATTCTGCCATTCGCGCACTACAACTTACTGAGGAACGCTCGGTAGGCAACACCTCGTTACGTATCGACTCGCTGCAGAAAGAGCAGACATCGGCCGGATTTGCCTTTTCGTCGCGAGGTATGCCCTACTCCATTTCGTTGTCTTCAGCGCAGAAGCTCGGCAACAATTGGTCGGTAGCAGCTAACGTAATGGCTAAAACAGGCCGAGACTTGCATATAGAGGGTATCTTTGGCCATTCGTTGGAGATTAACGCAGTAGCCTCTAAAAATTGGGGAAACAAGCACAATCTCTCGATGGCGCTCTTTGCCAAACCATCCATGCGCAGCTCTCGACTTGCATCCACCGAAGAGGCTTTTCGGCTGACAGGAAATCGCCTCTACAATCCCGCATGGGGCTTTCAGAATGGAAAGGTGTGTAACTCGCGAATAAGGCGAGAGTTTCTGCCTACAATAGTAGTTGGTTACGATTGGCAAATAGACGACAAAACTCGCCTCGATGCCACACTGTCCATTACCGCAGGTATCGAAAAATATAGCGCTCTCGAGTGGTACGATGCACAAACTCCCGCGCCCGATAACTATCGTTATATGCCAAGCTACTTCGTCGATGAAGAGGATGTATTCTCGGCCGTCGAAGCTGCGTGGATAGGCGATGACCATCGCTACACTCAAATCGATTTCGACCGCCTAATCGCAACAAACAGGGTGAATAATGGCGAAGCTATATATGCTCTTGCAGACCGCGTAAAACGCACAATAGAGAGTTCGGCTCGCATTGGCGCAACCACATCTCTCGAAAAGGGCACAGTATCATACGGCATCGAGATGAAAGCATCTAACCATCGCAACTACAAGCAGATGCGAGATTTGCTCGGTGCTGAATACACGCTCGATTTAGACTATTTCCTGCTCGACGACGACAGCTATGGCAACTCGCTACAGAATGATATGGCGTCGCCAAACCGCCAAGTGATGAAGGGCGATAGGTTCGGCTACGACTATGCAATAAACGAACGATATCTCGCAGCATTTGCCGCCTATACGCTTTCGACCAATAGACTCAATCTCGACATAGCAGCCAAAGTTGGCTATTGCGACATTGCGAGAATGGGCTTCTATCGTAAGGAACTTTTTGCCGATAACTCGTTGGGGAGATCCCGCCTCATAAAGCTCTCACCCTACGCTTTACGGGCAAAAGCGGGATATCTGATTGCCGACAACCACTTCGTTGAGGGCTCGCTTGCAAGTGAAGCCAAGCCTTGCGATGGAGAGGATCTCCTCCTGCAAAGCCAATACAACAATCGTACAATCGACAATCCGAAGCTACGCAGCACGCATAGTGCAGAGGTGCGCTACCTGTTCCAAAAACCGAAGTTATCGGTGAGCGCTACCCTCTTCTTTGCAGCCGACGTGAACAACACAAAAATCCGACACCTCTACGATGATATTTCGGGCGAGTATGTCGATGTTATCGTAAGCGGCTCAAATCGTCTACGCTATGGCGTGGAGGTCGAAAGCGAATATCGTTTTGCCGACCACTTCCGCCTCAATGGTGCAATTACTGCGGCTCGATACCAATATGCAAACAACTCGCTCGTAACCATCTATAGCGACAAATCCAACATCCTAATAGCCAACCACGTAGAGAGTCGCACAAAAGGCTTATCGCTTGGCAACATACCACAGATTGCAGCCACCGTGGGTCTATCCTATTACAACAAAGGCTGGTGGGCAAATATGAATCTGAACTATGCTGGCTTGCGGTATATCGAGCCATCCGAACTGATGCGTACCGAGCGAGTTCTAGCAATGGCTATTTCACCCGAGGAACATTCGGCTCTAATGGAGCAAGAGCGACTTCGCGATGCGTTCACCGTCGACCTATCGCTATCGAAAACTCTATATCTTAGTCGCTTAAGCAAACGAATCTACTCGACCAAGGCTGTACCTCGTTTCGAGGATAAATACCCTCATAGCCGCCTAATTTTCCGCGTCGGAGTACGCAATCTGCTCGGCTCGAGTAATATAGTCTACAACGCCTACGAATCTTCGCGCCTTCAGCGACAGAAACTCGCTGGCGAGTATATCTACCACCGCCAAGCATCGCGCTATATGTACGCCTACCCACGCAGCTTCTACGCATCGGCAACATTTGCGTTTTAGGCGCAAAAAAGACGGACCAAGTCCGTCTCTATCAATGATTAAAGCAAATCCTACTACTCCTCGTAGCGGAAACCTACACCCTTGTAGGTAGAGATGTGGTTGTCACCAATCTTGCTACGCAAGTGGCGGATATGGACATCGAGCGTGCGCGAGCCTACCACTACGCCCGCACCCCATACTGCATCGAAAATCTCTTCGCGAGTAAAAATTCGGGGTTCGGAGTGCAGAAGTCGCAAAATCTCAAACTCCTTGACTGCGAGGCGTACCTCCTCGCCGCCATCGGTTATAAAGGAGTGCTGCTCCTCGTTTAGGCGTGACGACTTCGGGAACACCTCTCGCTCGCCACTGGCTATTCGCTTGCAGATGGCCCCAACTCGCGAACACAACACCTTCATACTCACTGGTTTTGTGATATAGTCGTCTGCGCCCGCCTCGTAGCACTCGACCAAGCTCTCCTCCTCGCAAACAGCCGAGAGAAATACAATCATCATCTTTGCCGTTGCGGGGTTTGCACGAAGCGCACGACACGCCTCACGACCATCCATTTCGGGCATCATCATATCCATAAGGATAAGATGGGGGCGAAACTCCACGGCACGCTCCACTGCCTCGCGACCATTGGTGGCACAAGCGACCTCGTAACCCTCTTTCAGAAGGTTATACTGCACAAACTCTCGAATATCGAGCTCGTCATCTACTACAAGTATTCGCATAGTGTTGGGCGATTAAAATTAAGGCGCAATGGGAGCCATTGCGCCTTTTTCATAGGACTTTTAAGTTGTTTTTAGTCGTGCAATGCGCTCAACTTCTCGAACAACTTACCGTAGCCCTCTACCATCTCGTTGCGGAATGCAGCGTAGTACTTGCGTACGAGCGAAGCATTCTTTGGCTCAACAGGATTGTTTGCCTTGTGATAAAGCTCGTTGCGAAGCTCTACACCCTCCTGCATAATTGCAAAAATCTCCTTCTCCTTGTCTGGACGGAAGTAGATTGTCATGTCGCAATCAAACACCAACTCCTCGAGACGATAGTCGATCTCTTTCTTCAAAAATCTTAAATTTGCCATAATCGTATCTTTGTTTTTATAATTCTTTCGATGCACAAAGATAAGAAAAAAAGAATACGACGCAAAGATTTTCGAACTTTTTTCGCGTTTTACACCTATTTTTTACCAATAAATAGCCTCATATTCACCAACTACACGCCCCTTTTCCTCTTTTTTGTGCTTGCGATTGCGATGTTTATCGTTGCCATCGTGCTGAGGCGTTGCAATAATAACACCCACTTCCTCTTCTACAACTACGGGTTGTGCAGGCTGAGCTGTCTGTACCGGCTCGGCTGGCTTGGTTGGCTCGACAGTTGTGGTGCGAGTGATATATTCGTCAACTCCATAGTCAAACTCTATATCGGCATAGCGCATCTGAGGCAAGACGTGAGCAGTGAGAAATTTCCACGCCTCTGGCATTTTACGCAGAGCAGCCTCCTTCTGCGATTCGCTATGACAAGCCGAGGTTAAAATCTTAAGCACAGCATCCTTTTGCGGAATTGCCGAGACTCGCACCACGGGCGCGCAATCGCTCCAATGCAGGGTTTTGTGCGACGTAGAGACTTTAGCACAGGCAGGGCAGCAATTTGTGGCATATACATATAAAGATTGTGCGCGCTGCGAAGCGAGAGAGTCGTTCTCCTTAGCATTGCCATCAGGCGAAGCGTAGCCAACAATATGGATTGACGAGATGTGCATTGTGGTATCCTTGGCCTGCGCCACAAACTCCTTCATCTCCTCAATCTGCTGTGAGTTGTCGGAGTAGAGAGGCTTTATCTCCGAACGATTAATCGCATAATGGATATCGAATTCGGCACGTTTGCCATCATCGTGAGGGATTTTGTAACGCGAGGTTACAACATTGCCATTGCGCGTTTGCGACACAAGAATTGCATTCGAGACAGGCGTCTGCGTAGTCTGAGCTGCCACCGCTGCGGTAGCACCCAGAGCAATCATAATGATAAGAATCTTTTTCATCGTTTTGTTGTATTGGTTTGTACGGCCTAAACCAAACAACAACCGAGCCAAAAGAGTTATTGCTCGTTGGTCTGCTCCACTGGCTTGCGAACGATTTTATAACCCACAATCGCAACAAAGAGAGAAACTAACGGACTAATAATATTAAATAGACAGTAAGGCAGATAGGTAAGTGTTGCTACACCCAAGACCGTAGACTGTGTCATACCGCACGAATTCCAAGGGATAAGCACCGAGGTTACCGTTGCAGTATCCTCCACCGAACGACTCAACAAACGTCCCTCCAAACCACGTTTCTCGTACAACTCGCGGAATGTATTTCCGGTGAGTATGATAGCGATATATTGGTCCGCAATTATAAGATTGGCAAATAGTCCGGTAGCAAGAGTCGAAGCCACAATGCTGGCGGTGCGATAGACAAACTTGGCAAATAGACGAGTAAGAGCCGAAAGCATACCACTACCAGCCATAACTCCGCCAAAGCACATAGCGCACAAAACCAACCAAATGGTATTGAGCATGCCCTCCATTCCCGACGTTGCAACCAACTCATTGATAGCCTCGTTGCCTGTATCAATTGCAGTAGAGGTTGAGCAGGTGGTCATCAGCGCCTTGAAACTCGAATATGCGCCATCACCGCCGATTTGAGCAACGATATCAGGCTGCGCTACAACCATAGCGACACACGCCATAACCACCGAAATAAAAAGCGTAACAAGCGCAGGCAGACGCTTTGCAATCAGCACCATTGTGATAATAGGCACAAGCAACAACCACGGCGAAATATTAAAACTACATTGCAAAACTTGCGATAACTCGGCCGTCGAAGCCACGCCATCCGAAGTGTGGCTAAAGCTCACCACGGCAAACACCAACAATGCCAAGAGGAAAGATGGTATTGTTGTGATGCTCATATATTTTATATGGTCGAATAGCGGCACACGAACTGTGGATGATGCCAAAACGGTTGTATCGGACAAAGCCGAGACCTTATCGCCAAAATATGCACCCGAAATGATAGCGCCGGCAACCCATCCCTCCGAAAATCCTTGAGCCTCGCCAACACCCATAAGGGCGACACCGATAGTAGCAATTGTGGTCCACGAGCTACCCGTAACTATAGCAACAATGGCACAGATAATACACGCTGCCGCCAAAAAGATTTTCGGATGGATAATCTCTAGGCCGTAATACATTAGCGTAGGCACAACACCACTCAACATCCAAGTACCCGCAATTGCACCAATCAGCAATAGTATAATAATGGCCGAGGCAGATGTTCTGATATTATCGACAATAGCCTCCTCCAGCCTTGACCACGGACATTTACACACGACGACAGCTATTAGAGCGGCCACCGAGGATGCTACTAGGAGTGCAATTTGGCTACCACCCTCAATAGAATCCGAGCCGAAAGTCTTTATAACCAACACGAGCATTGCAACCAGCACGGCCAATGGCACTAACGCCATCCACACGGTAGCTTCACGCTCTTGTCTAAATCCGTTTTTTAGTTTCATATCGCAAAGATAGAAAAAATTTACTTTTTACATTTTTTAATTGCGTTTTTTTTCGTACCTTTGTCGAGTTATACCTTTATAGGTATAGAGTACTAAACTAAATAGAAGCATATTATGGCTACCAAGACTACTATCGAAGCTCCTATAGAGGAGCAGATTACTACAACAGAAATTTCACAGGAGGTCATCGACGAGACCGCTGCCACTATCGTAACAGAGGAGCAGCCTTCGACCACAGAGTCGGCAACAAACGACTTGGCCCGACTCAGCAAGGAGGAGGTGCTTTCGTTGCTTGCCGAGAAGGTGTCGGAGGATCCTTCAACAGATCTACGCAATGAGGTGGAGGCTCTGAAGGTAGCATTCTATAAATTACACCGCGCAGATATGGACGCACGTCGCAAGGCATTCTATGCAGAGAATGGTGCCGACGCAGAGTATGTTCCACAGACCGACGAGGCTGAGGTGCGTTTCAAGGAGTTGTATAATGTATATCGCTCGAAGCGCGATGAGGCAACCGCTCTCTCCGACAAGGAGAAGGAGGCCAACTACGCAGCAAAATTGGCTATCATCGAGGAGTTGAAGCAACTCGTAGACTCGGAGGAGGCACTCAACACTACATTCGCCCGTTTCCACGATATCCAGACACGTTGGCGCAATATTGGCCAGGTGGCACAGTCGCATGTTAGCGATTTGTACGAGACATACAACCTTCACGTCGAGAACTTCTACGACTATGTAAAGATCAACAAGGAGTTGCGCGACCTCGATTGGAAACGCAACTTGGAGGCAAAGTCAGCTCTCTGCGAGCAAGCCGAGGCTTTGACCGAGGCTTCCTCCATCGTTGATGCATTCCACAAATTGCAAAAGTTGCACGAGGAGTGGCGCGAGGTTGGCCCTGTATCGTTGGAGCACAAGGAGGCCTTGTGGAATAGATTCAAGAACGCCTCTTCCATCATCAACCGTCGTCATCAGGAGCATTTCGAGAGCATCAAGGCCGAGCAGCAGCGCAACTTCGAGCGCAAATCGGCACTCTGCGAGGAGGTAGAGAAGATTACCGTCGAGGCTCCAACATCACACAAGGCTTGGAACAAGGCTAGTGAACGTTTGCAGGCTATTCAGGCCGAGTGGCGCACCATCGGTTTTGCCCCAAAGAAGGAGAACAACAAGATTTACGACCGCTTCCGTGCAGCGTGCGACAAGTTCTTCGAGGCTAAGCACAACTTCTACTCAGAGGCTAAGGAGGATATGTCGAAGAATCTCGAGATTAAGACCAACCTCTGCGAGCGCGCCGAGGCAATAGCCGAGCGTAGCGATTGGGCAAAGGCAACCGAGGAGCTCCTTGCTTTGCAAGCCGAGTGGAAAGCATCGGGTGCCGTATCGCGCAAGCATGCCGACACTATTTGGAAGCGCTTCCGTGCAGCGTGCGACAAGTTCTTTGCAAGCAAATCGCAGCACTACTCTACTGTCGACAACGAGCACGCAGCAAACCTTGCTGCAAAGCAGGCTCTCTTGGAAGAGATGAAGCAGGCTATAGTCAAGTCGTTCGACGAGATAAAGGAGTATCAGCGTCGCTGGAGCGAGATTGGCTTCGTGCCTATCCGCCACAAGGAGGAGTTGCAGAAGCAATACAAGGCTGCACTCGATAAGCTATTCGCATCAGTACGTGGTGCCGACCGAGAGCAGCAGATGAATCGCTTCAAGGATAGAGTAAACTCTATGCGTAATAGCGGCGACAAGCGTCTTCGTTCAGAGCGTGAGAAGCTCTACAACCGAGTTAAGCAGCTCGAGCAGGAGATTCAGACCTTGGAGAACAACGTAGGATTCTTCGCTAAGTCGAAGGGCGCCGAGGCTATGATTGCTGCTGTCGAGGAGAAGATTTCTCGCGCACGTCAGGAGCTGGCAGACATCATCGAGCGTGTAAAACTGATTGATTCGCAAGAGTAGACGAAAACAAAACGAAATTAATACAAACAGAATAGAAAAAGAAGATGAACAACAAAAGTACAATTATTGGTTTTGTCTTAATGACATTGGTGTTTGTGGGTTACATGTTATTCTCAAACTACCAATTCAACCAAGAGAATGAGCAGAATGCAAAGAGTCAGCAGGAGCAGGTTGTAGCACAAACAACCACCACTCCAACAACAAACGAGGCTGCCGCACCTCAAGCACCAGTTGCAGTCCAGACACCGAAATCGACTTTGGCCGTAGAGGCAGAGAAGACAGACGACGTAGTTATCGAGAACGACGTTATCAAGGTTACTCTCTCGCCAAAGGGTGGTCAGATTAAGGATGTAACTCTCAAGGAGTACACTAAGTACGCACCTAAGGAGTCGCGCAACGAGTTGGTACACCTCTTCGATCCTGCATCGGCTCGATTCAATATGTCGTATGTATTGAAGGAGGAGCAGAACCTCGTGGAGCTCAAGACTCTCGACTACAACTTCGAGGTTGCTTCGGTCGAGCAGTTCGACAACAAGAGCGTTGTTACAATGCGCCTCCCTATCGGCGAGGGCTCGATTGACCACATCTACACCATCTACAACGAGAAGTTTCCAGAGCGCGACTATGTAGTTGATTTCGCAGTCAAGCTCAACAATATCGCGCCTTTGATGGCAAATCAGAGCAACATTCCAATCACTTGGAGCAACCGTTCGTACCAGAACGAGCGTAGCTTCAAAAACGAGAACACTTACACCACTATCGTTTACCACGTCCCAGGCGAGGGTGATGTTGAGGATTTGGGCATCTCGGAGGAGTCGCAGAGCGAGAGCATCTCGTCGTCGGTAGATTGGGTATCGTTCAAGCAGCAGTTCTTCTCGTCGGCACTCATCTGCCGTTCAAACAACTTGCGTCAGCCTAGCATTTCCTACTCTACCGCAGAGGCTAACTCGGGCTACATCAAGAATTTCTCGCTATCATCATCGGTTGAGTACTCGCCAGAGGTTTCGAGCTACAAATTCTCGTTCTACCTCGGTCCTAACAAGTTCTCGGTATTGAAGAACCTCACCGACAACAATGGCAATTCGCTCGAGATGGAGCGCATCATCCCTCTGGGTTGGATCTTCTCGAACTACATCAGCCGCTGGGTGGTAATTCCTGTATTCGACTTCCTCCAGCGTTATATTCCATCGTTCGGACTCATCATCCTAATCCTTACATTGCTCGTAAAGTTGGTGATTTTCCCACTTACATACAAGAGCTACCTCTCGACTGCTAAGATGCGTGTTCTCAAGCCTGAGATCGATGCATTGAACGCCAAGTACCCACGTCAGGAGGATGCAATGAAGAAGCAGCAGGAGATGATGGCACTCTACAACAAGGCGGGAGTAAGCCCTCTCGGAGGCTGTCTTCCGATGTTGATTCAGATGCCAATCCTCATCGCGATGTTCCGCTTCTTCCCTGCAAGTATCGAGTTGCGTGGACAGTCGTTCTTATGGAGCGATGACCTCTCGTCGTACGATAGCATCATCGAGTTGCCATTCAACATCCCATTCTATGGCGACCACGTTTCGCTCTTCTGCTTGTTGATGACAATCGTAATGTTCATATACTCTTATATAAACTTCAAGCAGCAGGCAGCGCAGCCACAGATGGCAGGTATGAAGTTCTTGACCGTATATATGATGCCATTGATGATGTTGTTCTGGTTCAACGACTACGCAAGCGGTCTTTGCTACTACTACTTGCTCTCGAACCTCATCACAATCGTGCAGACCACAATCATTCGCTACACCGTTGACGACAACAAGATTCGCGCAATGATTGAGCATCGTGCAAAGAACACAAATGGTAAGAAGTCGCGTTTCCAGCAGCGCTACGAGGAGTTGATGAAGCAGGCTGAGGCGCAACAGAAGAAAAAATAGGCAAAATGAAATTTGTAGCAAACATTTCGAACGATGATGTTGCTGCATTAGAGGCAGTACACTTTGACGGGCACATCGAGGTCGTTGAGACCGCCGATGCGCTCGCCAAGGCGTGCACCGTTCTTGCCAAAGAGAGCATTATTGGCTTCGACACCGAAACACGCCCGTCATTCAAGGCTGGCGTAACCAACAAAGTTGCTCTCATTCAGCTTTCTACCAAAGATCGCTGTTATCTGATTAGATTGAACAAATTAGCACTATCGCGCGAGATTCTCGCAATCCTATCAAGCGATACGATAAAGAAGGTCGGCGCAGACGTTCGCAACGACCTCACTGCACTCAATCGCCTACGTCACTTCACTCCAAGAGGTTTTATCGACCTGCAAACCGAAGTGCCAAAGTATGGCATCGAGGATAAAAGCCTACGCAAGATTTCGGGCATAGTACTTGGTAAAAAGGTATCTAAAGCGCAACGCCTCAGCAATTGGGAGGCAAAGCAACTTACGCCACAACAGCAGATGTACGCCGCAACAGATGCCTGGGTATGCGTAGAAATCTACAATAGACTAACCAACTCAAACCTATAATCCAACTACTCGTATGAGACTATTTACAGTAGTGATTGCCTTGTTGTTATCTTCGATAGCAACTGCGCAAACACAACTTGACTATTCGAAATTGGCACAACACCCTCGCCTCATTCTAAAGAAAGGCGATATCGAGGCCGTAAAACAGACAATAGAGAAGGATCAGCCTTTGCGCATTGTGCACGACATAATCGAAAGACGCACCAATGAATTCGTACCAATGGAGCCTACAAAATACCGAATGGTAGGCAAGCGATTGCTGGGACGTTGCCGCGCAGTGCTTGAGCGTGTATGCTATTGCTCGTACATGTATTTGATAAGTGGCGATGAGTTGTATGCTCGCCGTGCCGAGAAAGAGATGTTGGCTGCAGCAGAGTTCGTAAACTGGAATCCATCGCACTTCCTCGACGTGGGCGAGATGACCACAGCATTGGCAATTGGCTACGACTGGCTCTACGATTGGCTTTCGCCCGAGAGCAAGAAGATTATCGAAGATGCCATCATCGAGAAGGGCTTGCGCGCATCGGACAAGAAGAGATGGTGGTCGCGTTCGCACAACAACTGGAATCAGGTCTGCAACGGAGGCTTGGTGATGGGTGCATTAGCCGTTTACGAAAGAGTACCCGAAGAGGCCCAGAAGATTATTGCTGAGGCCTTGCAGAATAATCCTGAAGCGCAGAAAGAGTATGGCCCGGACGGCGTATATCCCGAAGGTTTCGGTTATTGGGAGTATGGCACTTGGTACGAAGTTATGCTCATCGAGTCGTTGCGTACGGCACTCGGCACAAGTTGCGATTTGGAGAAGTTCCCTGGCTTCTTGGAGTCGGCAAAGTTTATGAACTTCATGATTGCACCTACGGGCTCGACCTACAACTTCTCCGATGCGGGCAACCCATGGAATATGGTAAACCCACTACTCTACTGGTTTGCTCTTGAGACTGGTGATATGTCACTTGTATGGCAGGACCGTTTGAAAATTATGAACGACGAGCGTTTCCGAGGAATAGGTCGCCATACACCAATTGCAATGTTGTTCGCCTCGCGTTGCAACAGCAAAGAGATAAAGCCTATCAAGGAGAAGTGCTGGTATGGTAAGGGCAGCCAACCCGTATTTCTCTATCGTAGCGGATTTGCATCGAAGGAGGATAGCTACCTCGGTGTTAAGGGAGGTAGTGCAATGAATAGCCACGCACATATGGACGCAGGTTCGTTTATCTACGAATGGGGCGGAGTGCGTTGGGCTATCGACCTCGGCAGTCAGGATTACCACTCTTTGGAGTCGAAAGGCATTGGCATTTGGAAGAAGGGACAACACTCCCAGCGTTGGCAGGTCTATCGCTTGGGTAACTACTCGCACAACACTCTCACCATCAACGAGCAGTTGCACCAATATAAGGGCAGAGTGCCGATGACAAAGGTAATCGATAAGAAGAAGTTGCACGGCGCTGAGTTCGACCTTTCATCACTCTTTGTGGATGTACATAGCGCAAAGCGCACCATCTACATCGACAACAACGACAAGGTCACTTGTATCGATAAGCTCGAAAATCACAACGTTGCGTGCAAAGTTCGCTGGAATATGTGTACCAACGCCAAAGCAAAGATTATAGACGACAACACCATTTCGCTGAAGCAAGATGGCAAGGAGGTTGTTCTGCGCATAGTTGCACCAAAAAGCGCAAAGGCCTACATTATGGATAACAACTCGGGAAATTGGTACGATGTGAAAAACAAGGGCAGCCGAGTGGGATTTTCGGTAAACCTTGCACCTAGCGCGAAGTGCGCGCTGAAGATTGAACTTGTGCCTCAGAAATAACGATCGGCGATGAACAAAGAGATTTTCCGCATAGCTATACCTAATATAATATCTAACATAACCGTTCCGCTAATGGGATTGGTTTCGACCGGCATTGTCGGAACTTGGAGTGGCTCGGCAGAGATTATAGGTGCATTGGCTCTCGGTGTATCCATCTTCAACTTCATCTATTGGAACTGCTCCTTTATCCGTATGGGCACAAGCGGTTTGACCGCACAGGCCTATGGCGCAGGCGACTTCTACGAAACGACTGCGATGTTGGTTCGTGCAGTGGTTGTATCGCTGGGACTAAGCGCATTTGTGCTGATACTCCAACACCCACTCGGAGAGTTGTCACTATGGCTTATGGGCGGAGATGAGGTTGTCGCAGAGTACTTCTATGCTCGCATTTGGGCTGTACCTGCGGGAATTCTTCTATTCGGACTATATGGCTGGTTCGTTGGTATGCAGAACGGCGTGATACCGATGGTGGTCTCTATAACCGTAAACGGATTACACATACTCTTCGGATGGTGGTTTGTCTACTCTTTCGATATGGGCATTGTTGGTATAGCCTACGCATCGGTCGTGTCGCAATGGATTGGCCTTGTGCTGGCATCGGTACTAGTCTATATCTACTTCCGCAAGACAATGCGTCGAATCGTATTACGCAAGGTACTAGACTTCGCCTCGATGAAGCGATTCTTCAAGGTTAATGGCGACATTATTGTGCGCACATTCTGCAACGTTGGCGTCTACACCTTCTTTACTGCCGCATCGGCACGAATGGGTGATGCTGCCATTTTGGCGGTAAACACCACTCTGATGCAGTTGCTGATGCTCTTCTCCTATATGAACGACGGATTTGCATACGCCGCAGAGGCTATGACAGGCCGTTTTATCGGAGCGCGCGATTTGCCTTCATTGAAAAAGTGCTTACGCTACTGCGTGGTGTGGACCTTCGCAACAGCAGCAATAGCAATTACAGCATACCTAGTTGGATGGGAGTGGCTCTTCTCGTTCTTCCTTGGGAATAGTTCCGAGCAGGAGTTGGCTACAGTATTGGCTACTGCAAGAGAGTATATCGGCTGGATTGTGGTTATTCCATTGTTTGCAGCCTTGCCATTTATGTTGGATGGCGTATACGCAGGTGCTACGCTTACGCGAGCAATGCGCAATTCGATGGTTGGTGCAACCATCATCTTCTTTGGTGTCTACTACGCCCTACTTCCACTCATTGGCAACGATGCTTTGTGGCTAGCATTTCTGCTCTACATCATCTTCCGCCTTATTCTGCAATACATAATGTCCGACCGACTGCGCGATATTTATCGCCAAATCGGAAATTTTACAAAGTAAAAAGTTTAGAATTGAAATAGAATCGTTATCTTTGCAAAAATAAACATCACCCATCATTATGAAACAAAGAGTTACCCTTTTGGACAAGACCTTCGAGGTTATGATTCCTGCCGAGGAGATTGACAAGGCTGTAGCAAAGGTTGCTGACAAGCTCAACATCGACTATGCTTCGACAGACAAAGCCCCTATCTTCGTAGGCGTTTTGAGTGGTTCGTATATGT
Source organism: Alistipes sp. (assembly GCA_045614685.1). Classification (GTDB taxonomy): domain Bacteria; phylum Bacteroidota; class Bacteroidia; order Bacteroidales; family Rikenellaceae; genus Alistipes. The sequence goes on from JAZLDJ010000004.1 coordinate 37,103, forward strand.
TCTTGGCCGATCTTGTACGCAAGACAAACTTCAATAACGAGATTACTTTCGTACAGATCTCATCTTATGCAGGAACACAATCCACAGGCGAGGTTAAGCAGAAGCTTGGTATCGATTTCGATATTGAAGGACGTGATATCATCATCGTAGAGGATATTGTCGAGACTGGTCACAGCATCAACTACATGATTAACTATCTCAACTCGTTCAACCCTCGTTCGGTAGAGGTTTGTACTCTTTTCTTCAAGCCTGAGAAGTATCTCTACGATCTACCAATCAAATACTGCGCTATGGAGATTGGTAACGAGTTTATCGTAGGCTATGGTTTGGACTACGACCAGCTTGGTCGCAACCTCAAAGATATATACGTTCTAGCCAATGACTAACGTAGAGGTTTTGGAGGGCGGACGCAAGTTGCCGCTTGTAGAGGATTTCTACACCATTCAGGGCGAGGGCTTCCACACTGGTAAGCCTGCATATTTCATACGCCTAGGTGGCTGCGATGTTGGTTGTGCGTGGTGCGACGCCAAGTATACATGGAACCCACGCATGTACCCTCCAACCCCTATAGAAGAGATTGTCAATCGCGCTATAGCGTGCGCTGCACAATCTATCGTCATCACAGGTGGAGAGCCTCTGCTCTACCCTCTCGACCACCTCACTCGCGCACTCAAAGAGCGAGGTTTGGCTATATTTCTTGAGACCTCGGGCTCGCACTCATTCTCGGGTGAGTTCGATTGGGTATGTCTCTCGCCAAAGCGCAAATCTGCGCCCGTCGACGAAGCCTATGGTCGTGCTCACGAACTAAAGGTGATTATCCAGAGCGAAGAGGACCTAAAGTGGGCCGAGGAGTGTGCCGCAAAGGTTGGAAAAGAGTGTCTACTCTTTTTGCAACCCGAGTGGAGCGTAGCCGAGAGCATTATGCCCACATTGGTTGAATACGCCAAGGCAAACCCAAAGTGGAGCATCTCTATTCAGAGTCACAAATATATGCGAATCCCTTAAACTATGAAGAGAGGGGGCAAAATCAGACAAAAGGTTAAAGAGCTACTCAATACCATCAGACGATACACAATGGTAATCATCACAGTATCAGTTCTGGTATTGAGCATCTTCCTTATTGGACGCCCACTATACTCCATCGTTACTACCTACCTCGAGATTCGCGATCTAAACGAGAAAAAAGCGGCGTATCTCGAGCAGATACACCGCGATAGTTTGCTTATCAACAATCTAAAAAGTGACGAATTCTTAGAGCACTACGCACGTGAGAAGTACCACATGCAGCGCAATAACGAGGATGTATTTATAGTTGAATAGCGGAGCTAGAAGTGACGATAACCGCTTACACCTAACACACCCTGGAGAATTTCACCATCCTCGCGCTCAATACCAACAAAGCAGCGATCACCTTTCTGTCGTACTACCCTACCTATATTATATAATGGTTTCCCGAACTTCTCTTCGAAGCGTCGAGCAAGATTGTCTGCTTTGTATCGATCGACAGTAATGAGCAATTCGTAATCCTCACCACCACAAAGAGCCCAATTGATATTAGCACCCCGAGCTATTGGAATATTCTTTTTGACTAATATAACGCTCAACTTTGAGCTATTAAGAATATGTTCAATATCGGAGGCTATACCATCCGAAATATCCATCATTGCGTGAACTTCGGGCTGCTCGCCTAGCCATACGCCCTCCGCAACTCTCGCCTCGGGCATAAGATGAATCCTGGCATTCTTGGTAGTCAACTTACCCTCAAGCACATTGTCTAGTCCTGCTTTTGAAGCACCCAACTTACCCGTTACCATAATCACATCGCCAAACTCTACTGCCGAGCGGCGCTTGATATTGCTCATCGGAGCGCGACCTATAGCAGTCACATTCACATATACGCCCGACTCCGACCTTGTTGTATCGCCGCCGACGAGCTTGACGTTGTATTTTTGAGATGCAGCGTGGTAGCCCCTCATAAACTCCTCAGACCACTCTCCGAATCGTTCTTTGGGCAGAGCAAGAGAAAGCAATGTCGCCACAGGAGTTGCTCCCATAGCAGCTACATCGCTGATATTCACCATCAACGACTTATATCCAATCTGATAGGCGGTGCTTTTATCCGTTAAGAAATGTATGCCTTCGTTAAGCATATCCGACGTAAACACCAACGCCTCGTCATTGCCAATGGGTAGCACGGCACAATCGTCACCAATCCCCTCGAAGCCATTGTTAGGCATCGAGGCAAACATCTCGCGAATACTATCAATGAATTGAAACTCTCCTTGCTTTTTCATCGCTTAATCACACCTTTCAACACATTCACAAATTCGTTAAAGGCCTCCAGGCGACATACCCAAGCGCCCAAGATATAGACGATAACACCTGTCACCACTTGTACCAACAAAAGCATTGGCGAAGAGAGCGAAACGGCATAGTGTCCAACACTCCACACTGCAAGGCCCATCACTGCCGTAAGCAATAACGACGGCGAAATAGCGCGTATCATACCGCCCCAAGCTAGTGATGTATAGCGTCTTGTTGCGGCAAAATTAACAGCAAACTCCACCAATGTCATTGCCACCAATCCGTAGGCAATTGCCATAGTCGAATGCGGAATTGTCAATGCCAGTACGATTGTCATTATAGCCTTTTTCAACAACTCTAGGCGGAAGATTATTGCTCCGTTGCTATGCACTTTCAGCACATTGTATGCAACCATAGCCAACGGATAGAATATGCCAGCCAAAGCTATGACCTCGAAATATGGTACGGTTGGCAACCATTTTGCTCCGAGCAGTACATCGAACAAAGGCAACGCAACCAACGACATACCTACAACAAGTGGGGCCATTACAAAGGCGTTTATCATCAACACTTTACGGAAGCCATCGGTAAATTTAGAGTTGTCGTCCTTGATTTTCGCAAGAGCCGGATAGGTAACTGTCTGCACCGATAGAACAGCCGATTGAACAGGCAAATCCTTAATCTTCTGTGCCTGATTGAAATAGCCAAGCGTATTGGTTGTATAGACCTTTCCGATAAATAGTTGCGCAACATTGTTATACACGGCAGCCACAATATCGGTAGACATCAAGCGGAACGAGAATGGAGCCATCTCTCGCATAGCCGATTTGCTATATCTTCCCTCGCCTCGCCAATCACCACGCCACCACAGCAGTATGGTTTTAATGACTACAGTTGTGAGACGTTGAGCCACCAAGGCCCAGACTCCACCTCCGCACACGGCTATAGCAACTGCCGCAGCTCCTGCAACTAATGATGCCACAAAGTTAATTCGTGAAAGCACCCCAAACTGGAACTCTCGCGACAGTCGAGTATTCTGAATAATGCCACATGCATTCAACGGCAGAAGCAGAAAGAGCACAGGGGCAATCTCTCTGATAACCTGCAAGTGGTAATACCCAGCCAACAATGGCGAGATTGCTACAAACAAGAGGTACAGCAATACCGACACGACCAAATTGAAGAGAAATACACTCTTGTAATCGCTATCAGTCGGACTATCTTTGCGTAGTAGCGTTTGCGAGAATCCGCTATCTACCACCACCAACGCAACCGCCGTAAAGAAGGTAAGTATAGCCATTACGCCAAAATCCTCTGGCGCAAGCTGACGAGCCACAACAATACTCACGACCATTTGCAAAAGCATCGAGCAAACCTTCTCGGCTGCACTCCACGCAACACCTTTTGCCACTTGGTCGATAAGACGGCTCTTCATATTTTCAATAGATTAGCGGTTCTGCAACGCCTCGACACCCAAACGATACGAGTCGAGACCAAAGCCCGCAATTGTACCGATGCAGGTAGCACCGATAAGAGAGGTATGGCGGAACTCCTCGCGTGCCGACACATTCGAGATGTGAATCTCGATGACAGGCACCGATATAGCATCTATAGCATCGCGCAATGCCACCGAGGTGTGTGTATAACCTCCAGCATTGAACAACACGCCATCATACTCCCCTACCGCCTTGTGGAGAACATCTATAAGTTCGCCCTCGATATTCGACTGGGCGTAGTCGATTGTATGAGCCGGATACAAGGCACGGAGTCGAGGAATAAACTCCTCGAACGACTCCGCACCATATACCGATTGGTCACGTTTACCCTGCAAATTGAGGTTCGGACCATTTAAGATTAAAAGTTTCACTTTTAATAAGTTAAAAGTTCAGAGTTAAACTCCTAATTTATTTAGCCGAAAGGCAAGCCAATGCAATCGAATACTTCTTCGACAATGCCGAATCACCGCGTGAAGTCAATACGCAAGGCTTGTTGGTACCAACAACCATTGCAGCCAACTCGCCACCACCAATGTGCGACACACTCTTGAAGAATACGTTACCCGACTCGATGTTAGGGAACAACAACGCATCTGCATCACCCGCAACTGCCGAGCCCTTAATCTTCTTGTGCTCTGCAACCTCCTTATAGAGTGCGATATCGAGCGACAATGGACCATCGACGATTACGTTACCCAACTGACCACGGTCAGCCATCTTCGAGAGGATAGCAGCCTCGGCCATAGCAGGGATGTTGGCATTAACCAACTCCATAGCAGCCACGCAAGCAATCTTCGGAGTATCGATTTCGAGAGTCTTAGCCACCTGAGCGATATATTTGATGAGAGCCTGCTTCTGCTTCAAATCTGGCAATGGCAGCACTGCGATATCCGAAGCGAGGAGCAACTTGTGGTAGCCAGCCCACTCGAATACCGAGATATGGCTCAAAACACCCTTTGGAGGGAACAAACCTGCCTCCTTATTCAAGATACCACGCATATATACATCGGTCGAAACCAAACCCTTCATCAACACGTCTGCCTCGTTCGATACAACAGCCTTTACAGCTGCAGCAACAGCCTTTGCTGCGTTAGGCTCGTTCACGATAGTGAAGAGCGACGAATCAATATTCAACTCTGCACAAGTCTTCTCGATAACCGCCTGGTCACCAAAGAGGGTTGCCTCTACGATACCATCCTGATATGCATCATACACAGCCTCGATTGTGTGAGCATCCTGACCGTATGCTACAGCCAAGCGCTTGCGACCACGCGCACGAGCTGCATCTACAATTTCCGATAAATGTTTCATAATATAAAAATCTTTTAGCCGTTAGCCGTTAGCCATTAGCCATTGGCTTTTTTTCTAATTAAGCGTTAATAAGTCTGAATGTATCCTGTGCGATAACCAACTCCTCGTTGGTAGCAATTACAGCAACCTTCACCTTCGAGTTCTCGGTCGAAAGGAGAGTGTCTACACCACGAGTCTTGTCGTTGATCTCGTCGTTGATCTCGATACCCAAGAACTCCATATTGTGACAAACCCAACGACGCAAGTCGTTTGAGTTCTCACCTACACCACCGGTGAAAATGAGCATATCGATACCACCCATCAACGCAGCGTATTTACCCACGTATTGCTTTACGCGGTCGTAGTACATATCGCGAGCAAGGATTGCACGCTCATTGCCAGCCTCGTAAGCATCGTCAATATCACGCATATCGCTCGATACACCCGATACCGCCTCTACGCCCGACTTTTTATTGATCATAGTATTGATTTCGGCAAAGTTCATACCCTCGTGCTCGGCAATATAGAGAACTGCGCTAGGGTCTACATCGCCACAACGAGTACCCATCATCAGGCCGTCTACCGGCGAGAAGCCCATCGAGGTACAGTACGACTTACCATTCAAAACAGCAGTTACCGAGCCACCGTTACCTACGTGACAAGTTACAATCTTCGAGTTCTCGAGATCCAAGCCACAGAACTCCGCACCGCGCTTTGCTACGAACTTGTGGCTTGTGCCGTGGAAACCGTAACGACGAACGCGATACTTCTCGTAATACTCCATTGGGAGCGCATACAAGTAGTTGCGTGCAGGGATTGACTGGTGGAACGAGGTGTCGAATACTGCCACCTGTGGTACCGATGGCAACACCTTCTCGATTGAGAGGACACCCTCCAAGTTTGCAGGGTTG
>JAZLDJ010000005.1:0-14804 GCA_045614685.1 Alistipes sp.
CGACGGATAAGTTCGGTACCTGTGGTGATGTTACCCCACTGATCGGCGCCACCAAGTTGCAACTTGCAATCCATAGTCTGGTAGAGGTGCAAGAAGTCGTAACCCTGCAAGAGCTGATATGTGAACTCGGTGAACGACATACCGTCACCCTCGCCATTGAAGCGCTTCTTAACCGAATCCTTCGCCATCATATAGTTTACGGTGATGCACTTTCCAATCTCACGAGCAAAATCGAGGAACGAGAACTCCTTCATCCAGTCGTAGTTGTTCACCATGACTGCTGCATTCTCGGCATCCGAATCGAAGTCGATAAGACGCGCCAACTGCGCCTTGATAGCCTCCTGATTGTGGCGCAAAGCCTCCTCGTTGAGGAGGTTACGCTCCTGCGACTTACCCGATGGGTCGCCAATCATACCTGTAGCACCTCCGACCAAAGCGATTGGACGGTGACCACACATCTGCAAGTGCTTCAATATCATTACGCCCACCAAGTGACCAATGTGCAACGAATCGGCCGTAGGGTCAATACCAAGGTAAGCGGTTGTCATCTCCTTCTTGAGCTGCTCCTCTGCGCCTGGCATAATAGTATGAATCATACCGCGCCACTGCAACTCCTCAACAAAATTCTTTCTTTCCATCTTTTTATATCAATTTCACAAAATTATTCTACATCAATATCAAACACCTTCTGCATATAGTCGAACTCAGGCATCACCTTGCGGATGTGCGCTACCCTATCTTCAAGCTTTATGGGTTTGAGTTTGAAATCCATCTCCTTAATCTCGATTTTCATATCGAGCGCGCCATTCACTCCCGCAATCTCGGCGATGCTCTTCAATATCCAGAATCTATCGTCGAGCAACTCCTTCTGCAACGCATCCGACGGCACCGACAGTTTCACCGTATTGCCCTCGAAATCTATAACCTCGAATGCCGAGACAAATCGCGGACGCTCGCTGCACATCTGCTTCATAATCCTATCCTTCGCAGCCTTCAATTTGCTCTCGCTCTCGGCATCTATAGCAATCAAGGCTTTATTATCGCCCTTGCTTCTATCTGTTACCTCATTGAGCAACTCCTCGATTGAGCCACCTAGCATTGTAGGGCGTGGCTCGGTAGAGGGTCTTGGAACAATCGTCTGCGGTGTTACCACGGGCTGTGGTGCAGGTTGTGGGGCTACCGGTTGTGGAGCAGGTTTTGGCTCCTGCGGTTGTGTGGCAGACACCTGCGCGGGTGTTGGTTGAGGATTTTGCGCAGGTGCAACCACTTGCTGTCGTGGTGCACTCAAATCGGGCAACGGATAGTTAGCCTCGATAGGTGCTATCAGTTCACTCTTTTTTTTTTGACAGAGTGTCGAAATTTTCATCAGCGTAAGCTCGACAAGCAGTCGCTGCGACGACGAAGTTCGCAACTTCGAATCGGCCTCGGTGAGCAACGATATCGCACCGAAGAGGAATGCCGGCTCACAGACTGCCGCCTGCTGGCGATACTTCTCGAGCAACGAGCCTGTATACTCGATAAGCTTGATGGCTGGGCCCTTCGCAACCAAGAGGTCGCGGAAGTGCTGATTCAAGCCACTCATAAATATCTGTCCCGAGAATCCCTTCGACAATACCGCATCGTACTCCAACAAGGCATTCACATAGTCGCCATGCAAGAGAAGCTCGGTAAAGCGGAAGTAGGTCTCGTAGTCGAGAACGTTAAGCGTAGCGGCTACGGCTTGGTACTCCAACTTCGTACCGCAGAACGACACCGCCTTGTCGAACATCGACAATGCATCGCGCATACCACCATCGGCCTTCTGCGCTATTAGGTTGAGCGACTCGTCATCAGCCTCGACGCCCTCGCTATTGGCAATGTAACGAAGATAACCCACAGCATCCTCCACGCGGATACGGTTGAAATCGTAGATTTGGCAACGCGAAAGGATTGTAGGGATAATCTTGTGCTTCTCGGTTGTAGCCAAGATGAAGATGGCATGCTGCGGTGGCTCCTCCAAAGTCTTGAGGAAGGCATTGAACGCAGCCGACGAGAGCATGTGGACCTCATCGATGATAAAGACCGAGTAGGTGCCTATCTGCGGCAACACACGCACCTGCTCGATGAGGTTTCGGATATCCTCCACCGAGTTGTTCGATGCAGCATCCAGCTCGTGGATGTTGAGCGAACGGTTTTCGTTGAACGAGCGACACGAATCGCACTGGTCACACGCCTCGGCACCCACGGGGCTTTGGCAATTGATGGCCTTCGCGAAGATTCGAGCACAGGTGGTCTTACCCACTCCACGAGGGCCGCAGAAGAGGTAGGCGTGTGCCAACTGACCACGCTCGATTGCATTTTTCAATGTCGAGGTGATATGATTCTGACCCACCACACTTGCAAAGGTGGCAGGGCGATATTTTCGAGCCGATACAATAAACTTCTCCATAGTCGCGACAAAGTTAATAAACTTTGTGCAACATTTGTCATTTTTCGGACAAAATGTCGTTGCGGTGTCACATTTTTTGTCATTTGCATCGCATACAACCGCCAAAACGGCACCCAAAACAGCTTGGCAAAGGATTTGTTTGGGCGAAAAACGAGTGCAAGGCACAAAATAGCCCCCCATAGAGGGCGCAGCCCGACGCCAAAAAAAAGAAACAACTAAAAACCAAAAATACTATGAACAACAACCAAAAGACCGAGGCTCTATCGCGATATGCAATAGACCTCAACGAGCAGGCTCAGAAGGGTAAGTTAGACCCTGTAATTGGTCGTGACGAGGAGATTCGCCGAGTGTTGCAGATTCTCTCGCGACGCACCAAGAACAACCCCGTACTCGTAGGTGAGGCGGGTGTTGGAAAGACCGCCATTGTGGAGGGTATCGCCCACCGAATTATCGATGGCGATGTGCCCGAAAACCTACTCTCGAAGCGAATTTTCTCGCTCGATATGGGAGCCTTGATTGCGGGAGCAAAGTATCAGGGCGAGTTCGAGGAGCGACTCAAGATGGTAATCAACGAGGTTATCGAGAGTGCGGGCGAGGTACTCCTCTTCATCGACGAGATTCACACCCTCGTAGGTGCGGGAAAATCGAGCGGCGCTATGGATGCTGCAAACATCCTCAAACCCGCTTTGGCGCGTGGTGAACTACGCACCATTGGAGCCACCACGCTCGACGAATATCAGAAATATTTCGAGCAGGATAAGGCGCTCGAACGACGCTTCCAAAAGGTGATGGTGGACGAACCTTCGCCCGAGGATTCCGTCTCGATTTTGCGAGGCCTGAAGGAGCGCTACGAAAACCACCACAAAGTACGCATCAAGGACGAGGCAATTGTCTCAGCAGTAGAGCTTTCACACCGCTACATCACCTCTCGTTTTCTGCCCGACAAGGCGATTGATTTGGTCGATGAGGCGGCTTCGCGTCTACGCTTGGAGATGAACTCCGTACCCGAGGATCTCGACTCGCTCGACCGCCGCATTCGCCAGCTCGAAATCGAGCGCGAGGCCATCCGTCGCGAGGGTGACAAGGAGCGTATTGCATCGCTCGATAACGACATCGCTGAACTAAAGTCGAAATCCTCCTCAATGCGTGCCAAGTGGGAGGGCGAGCGCGACCTTATCCGCAAGATTCAGAGCGAGAAGGAACGCATCGAGAAGCTCAAAATAGAGGCTCAGCAAGCCGAGCGCGTAGGCGACTACGGCAAGGTGGCCGAGATTCGCTACGGCTCTATCGTGGATGCCGAGAAGCGCATCGCCACACTCAACGAGGATTTGAAGGCGAGCACCGCCGACGGCTCGATGATTAAGGAGGAGGTCGACGCAGAGGATATTGCCGAGGTGGTATCGCGCTGGACAGGTATTCCAGTATCGCGAATGCTTGCCTCCGAGCGCGAGAAGTTGCTAAATATGGAGGCTGCACTCCACGCCCGAGTGGTGGGGCAGGAGCACGCCATAGAGGTGGTGTCCGATGCTGTACGCCGCGCAAGAGCGGGACTTTCCGACTCGCGCAAGCCTATCGGCTCATTCATCTTCCTCGGCTCGACAGGTGTAGGAAAGACCGAGTTGGCACGCGCCTTGGCGGAGTTCTTGTTCAACGACGAAAACATGATTACCCGCATAGATATGAGTGAGTATCAGGAGCGCCACGCCGTATCACGCTTGGTGGGAGCACCTCCGGGATATGTGGGCTACGATGAGGGTGGTCAGCTCACCGAGGCGGTGCGACGCAAGCCCTACTCGGTGGTGTTGCTCGACGAGATAGAGAAGGCTCATCCCGACGTCTTCAACATCCTCCTGCAGGTGCTCGACGATGGTCGCCTGACCGACAACAAGGGTCGCACAGCCGACTTCCGCAACACCATTATTATAATGACCTCGAATATGGGAGCACACACCATTCAGGAACGATTCTTGGGTGCATTAGGTGCAACGGGTACACTCTCCGACGAGGTTGTCGAGGATACTCGCAACGAGGTTATCGAGCAGTTGAAGCAGCACCTCAAGCCCGAGTTCTTGAACCGCATAGACGAGATTGTGATGTTCGAGCCGCTCACCGAAAAGGAGATTGCAAAGATTGTGGACATTCAGCTTGGCATAGTTCACAAGATGCTGAAGCAGAGCGGCATAGAACTTCGCGTAACCGACAAGGCAAGGGCGTGGATTGCTCACGTGGGCTACGACGTGACCTATGGTGCTCGACCTGTCAAGCGAGTGATTCAGCGCGAGGTAATCAACGAACTATCCAAGCGCATACTTGCGGGACGAGTAGACAAAACGCAACCTATAGTGATAGATTGCGTCGAAAACGAACTTTCGTTTAGTAATTAGCGAGGTGATTCTTGACCTTCTCGGCTTTTGAAGCACCTACAATTTTAGAGATTTCATCAAGCGAGGCATTTCGCAGGTTAGCGATGGTGCGGAAATGGCGCAGGAGAGCAGTTATGCTCTTCTCGCCAACGCCCTCGATACCCTCGAGGCCGCTCTTGATGAAATTTTTGCTTCTACGGTTACGATGGTGCGTGATGCCGAAGCGGTGCGCCTCATCACGAATGTGGCAGATGACCTTCAGAGGCTCGCCCGTACGGCTAAGGTAGTACGGCATAGGGTCGTTCGGATAGAAGACCTCCTCCAAGCGCTTGGCCAATCCAACAATCGGCACTCTATCGGCTATGCCCAACTCTTGCAGTACGGCATAGGCACTCGAGAGCTGACCTTTACCACCATCCACAACTATCAAATCGGGAAGTTCTGCCCCCTCATCCAACAAGCGCGAATAGCGGCGAGTGAGTATCTCGCGCATCGAGGCAAAGTCGTCGGCACCGACCACCGTCTTGATGTTGAAGTGGCGATACTCCTTGCGTGAAGGTTTGCCGTCGCGAAAGACCACGCACGACGCTACAGGATTGGTACCCTGCAAGTTAGAGTTATCGAAGCACTCTATATGGCGAGGCTCCTTCTGCAAGCGCAACTCGCGACGCATAGACTCCATCAGTCGGTCGGTATGGCGGGCTGGGTTGTGAATCTCTAGATTCTTCAATCGCTCGGCTCGTGCCGTCTTGGCCGAGCGCAGCGAGAACTCCAACAAGTCGTGCTTCTCACCTCGCTTTGGTACGGTAAATCGCACACCCTCGAACAACTCCTCGTGAGGCAACACCGAAACCAGCACCTCCTGTGCCAATTCGCCCGCAATATTCTCTTTTATATATTGAATGCCAAGCGTCATTATATCGCGCTCGTCGCTCTCGACACCCACCGCAATGGTAGCGGTATGCACTGCCGTAATCGAGCCATTGCGTACACGCAAGAAGTTGCAATAGGCCTCGTCATCATCGACAAGGAGGGCAAAGATATCCACGTCGCCCATCTTGGCACTCACAATAACCGAGCGCGAAGCGTAACGCTCCAACGCATCGAGGCGTGCCTTATATCGTGCAGCCACCTCGAATCGCAACTCCTCGGCAGCACGTTGCATCTCGCCCTCGAGGTAGGCCCTTACAGGGCGTAAATCACCTTTCAAAACCGAGGTTGCAATGTTTATGAAACCGCCATACTCCTCGCGGCTACACTTGCCTACACAAGGGGCTTTGCAGTTGCCGAGATGATACTGCAGGCAAGGGCGATGATTGGCCTTGCGGATGCTCTCCTCGGTCATTCGCTGACGGCAAGTACGCAGTGGCAACGCCTCACGAATGAAGTCGAGCACTGCCCTTTGGGCAGAGATTGAGCCATATGGGCCATAGTAGAGCGAGCCATCGCGCACGACTTGACGTGTGGAGAGTACTCTCGGGAACTCTTCCGCCGTAACCACAATCCACGGGTAGGATTTATCGTCTTTGAGGAGGATATTGTAGCGCGGTTGCAGGGTCTTGATAAGCGAGTTTTCGAGCAGCAACGCATCGGTCTCGCTATCGACCACAATATGGCGCATCGAGGCAATCTGTCGCACCATCACTCGCACCTTGGCCGAGTGGTCGCGATTCTCGACAAAGTAGGAGCGTACACGATTACGCAGATGCTTGGCCTTACCTACATAAATAACCTCGCCTTTGCTATTCTCAAAGAGATAGCAACCCGACGACATAGGTAGCAACGCAACCTGCTCTCGAAGCGATATTTTCTGATTCTCGTCCATACTGCACCTCAAAGATACAAATTTTTCGTCAGAAACAGGTTTAATTTAAAAAATTAACCTTATCTTTGTAAAAATCGAAAATCCTATACCACAGAATTTACCTATGAAAAGAGCATTTACAACACTGTGTATGTGCGCCGCATTGTCGTTTGTGGGATGTATAGACCACAGCTTCGACATCGCCGAGACCTCGGGCGAGGTGACCGTGGGTGGCGAAGAGTTGGTTGTTCCACTGGGCGAGATTAGCAAAGTCACGCTCGACGACCTTATTGGCGAAAACGATCTACTCAAGTACGACGAAAACGGAGTATACCAAATATCATACTCCTCCTACGGCGACGACCCAACCAAGTATGAGCAACTCTCAATCGAGGGGTTGTCGATACCGAACATCACAGGTCTTTCGCCAAAGTTAGACCCCATCACATTCTCGATGGAGTCGTTGCCTACGTCGTTGCACTTCAGCGCCATCAACCACCACTTCGACCTGGAGTTCCCTGTCATCGGCGACATCATGAAGGTGTTACCTATAAAGCTCGAGCAGACAATTCCGTTCTCGTTGCCGCAGTCGCTCTCGAGTCAGGGCGTTATCGACGATAGAACGCTCACGCTACTGCAAACACTCAAGGCCGACAAGATATCGGCATCGGAGAGTTCGGAGAGTGCGTTCCGCGCCGAGATAACCATCCTCAAGCAGCTCAAGAAGGTCAACTGGGTGGAGTTTGGTTGCGACGAGCACCCTTTTGGCACCCCATTCTACATCAACATCGACCTGCAGGGTCTAAACGACATCAATGGAGGTGGCAGTCTCGATATTAAGGTGGACTTTCCTAAGGGCTATTACCTACGCGATGAGCAGGGTAACGACTTCCCTGTGGCTACCCACAACATCTACACCCGCAACATCACCATCGACCCTAAGCAGAAGAACATAAATCTCTTGGTCTATCTCCACAAGATTGACTATAGCGACGATACCTTCAACGAGGGATTGTTGGAGATTAACGATGCTATCCACTACGAGTACAACCTCGACCTGAACCTCGGTAAGGGTAACTACAACCTCGAGGCTATGCCTAAGATCACCTTCGAGGCTGCTCCGCAGTACAAGGATGTAGAGGTGGTAATCAGCAAAATCGACCTCCCTACTATGGAGCACACTCTTGCCTATACATTCAACGGAATGCCTAGTGGCGTGTCTATCGAGAAGGTTGCATTCACCGAGGATACAAACCTTACCATCACATTCAAGGGTCTGGAGTGGTGCACCGTAAAAGACAACTTAACGGGAGACGACATATCGCCAAAGTTGGAGTTGGTATTGCCTAGCTGCATGAAGTTCCGCAACCATCCGCTCCTCGATAGTAACACCAATTGCTTATTGGCCTCAACCTCTGAGTTGGCACAGGGCGTAACCCTCTCGCTCGAGTCTATCGACTGCAAAAACAGCGAGAGCATCAAGCTCGAGAATGGTCAGCTATCAATCAACGAGACCATCTCGGCTTCGGTACATATGGAGAGTATCGACGGCCACACCGTTCTTATATCGTCGATTATGCCACCTGAGAATTTCGCCATTTCGATACATATTGCAGAGTCGCAGCTCAAGCTCGATGTTGCCAATACCAAGGTTACCTGGAGCGAGGACAAATCGTTCGATTTCAACCTTGGAGAGAATATCCCAACCATTGCTCAGAGCATCGAAGTTCCCGAGCTCATCTCGAGCATAAAGTCTATCGAGATTGGCAAGGCCAATAGCGACAAGCCTCTCTCGATGCGATTTACACTCGATGCGGGCAACACCTTCCCAGTGAGCGAGCTCGACATCAACGTTGCAGTAAACCTCGGTAAGATGCTTCGTCCAACCGCTAAGATGATTAGCGAAAAGATTATCACCAAGAGCGACAATGGCGACTACATCCTCACCATCAACGAATCGTGGCAACCTACGAAGGGTGCCTTCACCAAGGTCTTGGAGTTCGAAGCATTGGAGAATATCCCAGAGATTGTAGATGGTAAAATCACTCTCAACCAGTCGTTCCCAGTAACAGGTAGCGCAAAGATTAAGAGTGGCGAGAATATCGACCTCTCGGCAGTGAGTGGTGCAAAGGTGGATATCGGCATCGAGATTGACGACATAGAGCTCCGCACATTCACGGGCGCACTCGACATCTCGATTAAGCCTGAGCAGATGGTGGTTGAGTTGGGTGACCTCGGCGAGTTGGACAACCTCGGACTCGACATCAAGGCTTTGAGCCTCAATCCGGTGCTATTCATCAATCTGAAGGACAACCCTACGGGCTTGCCATTCGACGCAAATGTGGCCATCAAGACCTTCGACAAGGAGGGCAAGGAGCTGGCAACAATCACCGCTCCGACCATCCCTGTGGCGGGTTCGGGCACATCGAATATCATCCTCTCGACACCACGCAACCGCACCAAGTACGAGAAGGCGGGCGTGACATTCATCGCTGTAGAGAATCTCTCGAAACTCCTCTCGAACGGCATCCCTGCCAAGATTGCTGTGGATATGGCAGTTGCAGCCGAGAAGAGGGAGATAACACTCGACCTCAAGCAGGCGGCAAAGGGCTACAACATCGAGTACCAATACGAGGTGTTGCTCCCGCTCGAGTTCGATGGAAACCTCGACCTCTCTGCCACCACTTCGGTCAACGGCTTGAGCGAGACCTTCGCTACACTTGCCGACGAGACCAAGATGTTCAAGGTGGGCGATGTGGGACTTGTGGCGGAGTTTGGCACCACCATTCCATTCAACATCGTACTCTCGGCAGAGCTTGTTAATGCCGAGGGCACAACCGAGAATGTGGCGGCAAAGCTCAATATCAACAACTGCGTAATCAATGGTTACAACCCTGCTACCGATGGCGAGAAGAGCATCTCGAAGATCGACCTCGACTTCGATCTCGGCGAGAGCGGCTCGTTGGAGAGTCTGCGAAATGCCGATGGTGTGCGCTTCAAGTTCACCATCTACAACACCGACAGCGAGGTTGCATCGCTCAACAAGAATCAGTTCCTCGACGGTAAGCTCAAGTTGCGTGTGCGCGACGGTTTGACCGTGGATATTACCGATTTGCTTAAGTCAACTAATGAGGAGGAGGAGTAAACTATGAAAAGATATTGTAAAATAGCAATGATATTGGTGGCTATCGTCGCTGGCGTGGCTACCGCATCGGCAGAGATGCGCACCTCCTACTTTATGGAGGGTAGCTACTTCCGTACCGATATGAATGCCGCACTCGCACCTACACGCGGATATATCAAAATGCCAATGGTGGGTGGCTTGGGTCTCGACTTTGGCAACAACTACTTCTCGGTGAATAATCTCTTCTACCAAAGAGATGGCGGCATCTACACCTTTATGCACAGCGGTGTATCTGCTGACGAGTTCCTCGGCCGATTGGGCAATAAGGGTAAGTTGAGCGTCAACCTCAACACCTCGATATTGGGCTTCGGAGGTCACACCAAGAAGATTTTCTGGAACTTTGGTCTCAACTTGCGCTCGAATACCGAGATTACCCTATCAAAGGATATGTTCGCAGCCATCAAGAACCTCTCGAATGGTTACTACAACCTTGGCGATACACACATCTCGAATCGCGAATATATGGAGGCAGCACTCGGTTTTGCCATCCCTATCCGCAACTTCATGACCTTCGGTTTCCGCGCTAAGGGATTGGTAGGATTGGCCGACCTCTCAATGAAGATGGACAAGATGTATCTCGATATCAACGAGAATCAGGTGAAGGCGGAGTTGATGGGAGCCATTCGTGGTAACTGCCCAGCCTTCCGTTCGAACTACACACCGGGCAAATTGGAGGAGTTCAACTCCGAGGAGCTTATCCACCAAGACCCTATGGCTATGCTGGGCGGCATCAAGAGTTGGGGACTTGGCCTCGACCTTGGTTTCGAGTTCCGTCTCCTGGATGACCACCTCAAGCTCTCGATTGGTGCCAACGATATCGGCTTTATCAAGTGGTATGAGGGCTCGACAATCAATGCCAATGGCAATGCCCACTTCACCTACGATGGTATCGACCTCACCACACAGGAGGCGAAGGTTGATGGCGGATTTGAGGCAGAGATGACTCCGTCGATGGGCAGCTACACCACCCGATTGAGTGCATCGCTCAATGCAGGTGTCGAGTACAACATCCTGAGCAACTACATCGCCTTCGGATTGCTCTCGCACACCGAGTTCTGCCAGAACTTCACACGCACAGAGCTTACCGCATCGGTCAACTTCCGCATTGGCCGCTGGCTCACCACCTCGTTCAGCCACACCTTCCTCAACGGAAATCAGCCGGGCGTGCTCGGTTGGGCATTGAACCTCCACCCACCGGGATTCAACCTCTTTGTCGGTGCCGACTATATCGACACTCGCTTTGCGGTGATGACCACCAAAAAAGCCGTTATTCCTATCCCGAAGATGATGTCATCGGCCAATGTTTATATCGGCGTAGGTTTCAACCTCGGCAAGGCTAAGTATATGCCATCGATGCAGGAGCGTTCGCGCCGTGCCAACACTCTCAAGAAGAGAAATTCGTAATGGACCAGCCAAAAATTGAGCGCGTACTGCGACTGATGAAGTTGATGACGAGCGGCAACCGCTACACCGTAGAGGAGTTGGCCGAGCGTCTCGACACATCGTATCGCTCCATCTATCGCTACATCGACACCTTCAAGGAGGTGGGCTTTGTGGTGCACAAGGAGGAGGGCGGCGTCTACCGCCTTGGCAAGGAGAGCCGCTACTTCAAAGATATCTCGCAACTCGTGCACTTTACAGACGAGGAGGCGCATATCGTAAATCAGCTTATAGGCGCACTCGACGACACCAACGCGCTGAAGCAGAATCTGCGTCGCAAACTCTCATCCATCTACAACTGCACGTCGCTTGCTAATAGCATCGTGAAGGGTAAGAATGCCGAGAGCGTAAACCGCCTTATCGAGGCTGTTGAGAACCACCGACAGGTGATTCTGCACGACTACTACTCATCGAGTACACAGAGCAAGCGCAACCGTCATATCGAGCCAATATCGTTCACAATAAACTATGTGCAGATATGGTGCTACGATATCGAAGATGGCAAGACCAAGCTCTTCAACTTGGCCCGTATAGGCGAGGTGGAGCTACTCGACAGCGAGTGGCAGCACGAAGCAGAGCATCGTCGTGGCGAGATTGACATCTTCCGCACTATGGGCTTCGAGAAGATGCGTGTTCGCCTGCGTTTGGGCATCCTCTCGCACAACCTCCTTGTGGAGGAGTATCCCCTTGCTGAGCGCGATATCAAGCAGGAAGACGACAGCCATTGGCTACTCGACACCGAGGTCTGCAACTATGTTGGCATAGGTCGCTTCGTGATGGGCTTGGCCGAGGATATCGAGGTCATCGATTCACCCGACTTTGTCACATACCTCCGCCAAAAACGAGACTCGATAAAGTTCTAAATAAGCATAACGGAGAAAATTGTGGTGCGCCAAAAAGATGGCATTTAATGACATTCGGGCTTTCTGCCCTTAATGGCATTTAATGGCAGCGCACTCCAATTAGGAGTGCTTAATGACAGGCGCTAATGCCATTCAGCGAGCAGTAGCGAGCACTTGCCATTCGTTGCCATTCAGCGACCAACGGGAGCGCATGCCATTTTGCCGCGCTAAAAAAGCCAAAAGTCAATAGCAGAAAATCATCGCTGAGTGAGGAAATTTTGCGCCAAACAAAAAAGCGAACCCGCAGCATAGTCGACCTATGTGAGGGTTCGCTTATTGCAGAGCGGTGCGAAATTTACCGCTCAGAGTGATTTTTCTATCCGCACTTGGAGTAGCCGCACGACAAGCAAGTCAAGCAACCATTCTGGTATGCCATCTGCTCCTGTCCGCACTGTGGACACTTGCCCTTTGCGTGGGTTCCGTCCTCGATGTACTGCTTGAGGGCACGCTTAACGCCATTCTTCCAGGTGTTGATATTCTCGTCATCGAGGTGCAAGCCGTCGATGAGAGCTACAACCTTCTCGATTGGCATATGGTAGCGGAGTACACCCGAGATGAGCTTAGCGTAGTTCCAGAAGCTCTCGTCGAACAAACGCGAGATACCACCGATAGTGTTGGTATAGCCATAGCGGTCGGTGTACTGGAAGTCGTAACGCTTGGTTCCGTCCTCCTCGCGAACCTTGATGATGTTACCCTTAGTAATCTTTGGTGGGATATACATTGCATCGTCCTCGATCTTACCGGTGAAGATCTCGTATGGGTGACCGTCGAGCTTACCTACGAAGGCAATCCACATCTCCGAGCCGTTTTTGAAGCGGATGACATCTGCCGGAATCGACTTTGGACGACGATTCTCGCCTGTAGCCTCCTCGCATTTCTTAGGCTCTGCCTTCTTGCTCTTCTTGTCTACGAGCACACCTGCACGGCAACCGTCACGATATACGGTAATACCCTTACAGCCCGACTCCCATGCGGTACGGTATACGTCGGCCACGATCTCCTCCGAGATGTTGTTCGGGAGGTTTACGGTAACCGAAATCGAGTGGTCTACCCACTTCTGGATAGCACCCTGCATCTTAACCTTAGCAACCCAGTCGATGTCGTTTGCTGTTGCCTTGTGGTAAGGCGAAGCAGCAACCCACTTGTCCAACTCCTCGTCGCTGATAGTGTCGAGGCGCGAGATGTCATAGCCATTGATGCGCAACCAATCCACGAACTTGTGGTGGTATACGTTGTACTCCTCGAACATCTGACCCTGCTCGTCGGTGAAGATTGATGTCACCTTGTTGTCGCGGTCCGATGGGTTGATCTTACGACGACGCTTGTAAACCGGACGGAATACAGGCTCGATACCCGAGGTGGTCTGCGACATCAATGATGTGGTACCTGTAGGTGCAATGGTGAGCATTGCGATATTACGACGACCATACTTAACCATCTCCTCGTAGAGCGATGCATCGGCATCCTTGAGGCGGTTAATCATAGGGTTGTTCTTCTCCTTCTCGGCGTTGAAGATGGTGAATGCACCACGAACACGCGCCATATTTACCGACTCGCGGTAAGCCTCGATAGCCAAGGTCTGATGTACCTTAGTAGCGAAGTCAAGAGCCTTGTTCGAGCCATAGCGCAAACCGAGCGCTGCCAACATATCGCCCTCGGCAGTGATACCGAGACCTGTACGGCGACCCTTCAAAGCCATATCCTTAATCTTGTGCCACAAATCGAGCTCTACGCGACGTACATCCTTATCCTCAGGGTCCGAAGCAATCTTCTCGATGATGAGGTCAATCTTCTCCAACTCGAGGTCGATGATATCATCCATCAAGTGCATAGCCTTGTGAACGTGCTCCTTGAAGAGGTCGAAGTTGAACGAAGCCTCCTTGGTGAATGGATTCTCTACATAGCTATAGAGGTTGATAGCCAACAAACGGCAGCTATCGTATGGACACAACGGAATCTCGCCACAAGGGTTGGTCGAAACAGTTACAAAGCCCTCGTCAGCGTAGCAGTCAGGCACACTCTCGCGGAGAATGGTATCCCAGAACAATACGCCTGGCTCGGCACTCTTCCACGCATTGTGGATAATCTTCTGCCAGAGCTTCGATGCGTCGATATTCTGCACAACCTTTGGCTTCTCGCCTACGATTGGGAACTGCTGGGTATAGGTGCGACCCTCGATGGCTGCACGCATAAACTCGTCGTCGATCTTCACCGAAACGTTTGCGCCAGTCACCTTGTTGGTGTCGAGCTTAGCGTCGATAAACTTCTCCGAATCTGGGTGCTTAATCGAGATCGAAAGCATCAACGCGCCACGACGGCCATCCTGTGCCACCTCGCGAGTTGAGTTCGAGTAACGCTCCATAAATGGAACTACACCAGTAGAGGTGAGAGCCGAGTTCAACACTGGGCTACCCGAAGGACGGATGTGCGAGAGGTCGTGACCTACGCCACCACGGCGCTTCATAAGCTGCACCTGCTCCTCGTCCATACGGAAGATACCACCATACGAATCGGCTGGTTTCTTGTGGCCGATAACGAAGCAGTTCGAGAGCGAAGCAACCTGCAAGTTATTACCAATACCGGTCATTGGACCACCCTGCGGAATGATGTAGCGGAAGTGGTCGAGCAAATCGAAAATCTCCTGCTCCGAGAGCGCCTCACCGTACTTATCCTCGATGCGGGC
>JAZLDJ010000006.1:0-9775 GCA_045614685.1 Alistipes sp.
CTTTTGAAGTACTCGGAGCGGGAATCGAACCCGCACGGCCATTACTGGCCACAGGATTTTAAGTCCGGCGTGTCTACCTATTCCACCATCCGAGCCCTGTTTTGCGGTGCAAATGTACAACTAAAAATGCAAACTGCAAAATGCAAAGTGCAAAATTGATGTAAAAGAACTAACTATTTACTCTTGGCGCTGCTATTGTATTGCGAGCGGTGGCTCTTTTTGTGAGCGATTTGAATCTTGCGACGGATGAAGAAGAATGCAAATGCTCCAGCAGAAAGGGCTATAACAACCCAAATCCACGCAGGAATGTCGTTTCGCTTAACGCGCTCCCACATCTCCAATAGCTGCTGTGTACGGTCACCCGAGTCGTGCATCATGCCGCAACGCTCGATAATAGCCTTGTCGGGGTACATTACAGGGTCTAACTTGACACTCTCGGCACCCTCGCCAAAGAAGTACGAAGCATCAACGCTCTCGGTGAGTTCGTCGTCGGTTTGAGCTTCGAGTATCTCGGGCGATGCAATAACGCTTACATATCCAATCTCGTCCATATTGCGGATGGCAATGTCGGGACGGCACATGAAGTTGATAAAGTAGCGTGCAGCCTTGGTGTTCTTGGCATATTTAGGTATTACCCAGCCGTCGAACCACACGTTACTACCCTCCTTTGGCACTACGTAGTCGAGCGAAACGCCTACGGCTGCAGCCTCCTCGATAGCCCACGCAGCATCGCCACTCCAGGTGAGGTTGAGATAGGCCTTCTCCTGGGTCATCATCTCCTTGCCAAAGTCGGCCTCCCAGCCTGCAACCAATGGTTTAGCCTGCTTGAGGAATGTCTCTACGTCGGCAATGGATTTGTCGGATGAGTCGCGCATAAGTTCGTCGATAGTGAGTGAGCCCTCGTTGAGCTCCTTCTGACGCAGATAGACAAGCGCAGTGCTATATACATCGCGGAAGGCATCCTTGATGAATATCTTCTTCTTGAACTTCTCGTTGTGGAGAACAGCCCAAGTCGAAGCCTCCTCGCGAGTGACATGCTTGGTGTTGTAGAGTATGCCCGTGGTGCCCCACATATAGCCTACGGCATAGTCGTTGGCGTTCTTGCCCGAACCATCGATGCCATTGAAGCGCTCGATAATGTAGGGCGAGATGAGCTGTGTGTAGTCGGGAGTATCGCCAAAATCTTTGTTGATAGGCAGAAGTAGATTCTTGCGCAACATTCGCTCGATGATATACTCCGAAGGGCATACCACGTCGAAATCCTCCTCGCCAATCTCAATCTTGGCAAGCATAATCTCGTTTACGTCGAAGAGCTGGTAGATAATCTCGACCGACTCGCCAGTTTGCTCCTTGTACCACGACTTAAACTCATCCAACACCGACTCGTCGATATAGTCGGCCCAGTTGTAGATTTTCAGCGTGTGGTCGCGGTCTGCTGCTACTGCAGTAGAGGCTATGCAGAAGAGTGCAACTATAGTGGTAAGAACTCTTTTCATGGCTTAAAGTGCTTGTTTGCGCTTGGCAGAGCGTTGAGCGCGAATGTTAATAATGATGAGTAGCAGCAACACTACCACGAAGATGATGGTGGATAGTGGGCGCAACTCAGGCGTTAAACCACCCTTGCGAGCATCGGCATAGATGAATGTCGATAGCGTTTGCAGACCCTCGGTACCCTGCGTGAAGAGGGTTACGGCAAAGTCGTCAATCGAGAGCGTGAAGGCCAAGATAAAGCCCGAAATCATACCTGGACGAATCTCGGGAATGATAATCTTGCGCAGAGCCTGGAATGGCGTTGCTCCAAGGTCGAGTGCAGCCTCGTAGATGTTCGGATTCATCTGTTGCAGACGCGGCATAACGCTAAGTACCACGTATGGCGTACAGAATGCTATGTGGGCCAAGACTACGGTGGTGTAGCCCTGCGAAATGCCAAGACCAACAAAGAGAAGGAATAACGATACACCGGTAATGATATCCGGATTGAGAATCGGAATGTCATTTAAGAAGTTGATAACCTGCTTCTTACGACCACGCATATTGAAGATGCCGATGGCAGCAATACTACCAAGGATGGTAGATGCGGTAGCGGCAATAAGGGCAATGGTGAGTGTGTTCTGAATGGCATCGAGTAGGCCTCCGTTGTTCTCGCCCGAGAAGAGCGAGGTGTAGAGGTTGGTCGAAAAGCCTGTCCAGTTACCCAACACCTTCGACTCGGTGAATGAGAAGATGGCGATGATGATGATTGGTGCGTAGAGCAGCGCCAACAAGAGCCACAGATAGGATTGTGCGAAAAATCTCTTCATATCTTACTCTCCGCCTTTTAGATTATGCTATCGCTGTCAGACTGCTCGTTCTTTCCCGAGAAGAGCGAGGTTACGCCGATAATAACCAGCATAATGAGCGACAACGCTGCACCATAGTTTAACATTCCCGAATTTACGTTGTGCTGGATGGTTGTACCAAACAACTGAACATTGTTCATCGTGAGCAACTCGGCGATGGCAAAGGTCGAGATGGTTGGCATAAAGACCATCATAATACCCGACACTACACCTGGCATAGACAATGGTACGGTAACCTTGCGGAATACCTCCCAAGGCGTTGCTCCCAAATCCTCGGCAGCCTCGATGAGCGAGTGGTCCATCTTCTGTAGTGTATTATATATAGGGTATATCATAAACGGCAAGAAGTTGTAGACCATACCAAATATCAACGCTCCCTCACCCAATGGTGCCTGCATGAAGTCGAAAAGAGCCACCGTAGCGAGTGTGCGGATAAGGATGTTTACCCACATAGGGAGGATAAACAAGATGACGGTAACCTCCGAGCGATTGAGCTTGCGGTTGGCCAAAATCCACGCTGCGGGATAGCCGAGAAGTATGCACAAGATGGTGGTAACCAACGCAATACCTATCGAATAGATGAGTGTGTTGAGAGCCTCGGGCTGCTCGATGAAGCGGGTGAAGTTGCTCAACGAGAAGTTACCCTCGGCATCCTGAAATGCGTAGATCACAATCATCACAAGCGGGAGTGCGACAAATATGCCCAAGAAGATGGCATATGGTATCGCCCAGTTAGCTCGTTTGTTGAATATTTTGGTTAAGAAATTCATCTTACGACGTGACGCTAAACTATTTTTGAGATATACATATTGTTCTTGTCGATGTTGATACCCACAATGTCGAAGTTATCCCATACATCGTTGGTATCCACGTAGATAAGGGCTCCATCCTCGGTCTTCACGGTGAGGTGATAGCGGTCGCCCTTGTAGAGGATGAAGTGGACAGAGCCTATGAGAGCACCATCCTCCTTGTGGTCGAGAAGCTCGACGTGGTTGAACGCTACGCGTACCGACACCTTGTCGCCCGCCTTGAGGCCTGGCTGCTCCAAGCACTCGAACTCTGTGTCGAGGAACTTGACGGTTGTTGGTGAGGTCATCACACCCTGGAATGTGTTGCAGGTGCGCTCCTTCTGCATAACGTGAATATCCGACGGCTTGATAAACATTCCCACGACACTACCCTCCTCGAAGGCGTTGTAGTCCTGAATCATAAGCTCGAATTTGTTGTCGGTCTCGACAAACATCTCGTAGTGAACACCCTTGAAGGTGCACGACTTAACTGTGCCCGTAAAATCGGCATTCTCGGTGTTCGAGATGATGTAGATATCCTCGGGACGTACCACAACATCCACGGCCTTCATCTCGCCAAAGCCGCTGTCCACACACTCGAACTTGTGGCCGATAAACTCCACCTCTTTATCCTTTATCATCGTGCCGTTCAGGATGTTACTCTCGCCGATAAAGTCTGCTACGAAGGAGTTCTTTGGCTCGTTGTAGATGTCGGTAGGGGTGCCAATCTGCTGAATCTTACCCTCGCTCATAACTACAATGGTGTCACTCAGCGTGAGGGCCTCCTCCTGGTCGTGGGTTACATATATAAATGTGATACCGAGGGCCTCGTGCATCTGCTTGAGCTCCATCTGCATATCCTTACGCATCTTCAAATCGAGTGCAGCCAACGGCTCGTCCAAAAGGAGCACCTTTGGTTGATTTACAATGGCTCGAGCGATAGCCACACGCTGCTGCTGACCTCCCGAGAGCGAGTTTACGTCGCGATCCTCGTAGTCGGTCATCGACACCATCTTCAAGGCCTTGCGTACACGCTGGGCAATCTCTTGCGATGGCACATCCTTGAGCTTGAGGCCAAAGGCAATATTCTCGTAGACATCGAGGTGTGGGAAGAGCGCATAACGCTGAAAGACTGTATTGAGCGGTCGCTTGTGCGGAGGCATGCCTAGGATGTTCTTGCCCTCCATAGTGATTACGCCACCTTCGTCGGGCATGGTGAAGCCAGCCAACATTCGTAGCAAGGTGGTCTTGCCACAACCCGAAGGGCCCAATAAAGTGACAAACTCGCCACGCTTGATGTCGAGGTTGATGTTGTTGAGCACAACCTTATCTCCGAACGACTTGGAGATATTTTCGATTTTAATAATTGTTTCGCTCTGTTTTGCCATCTCTTACTTGCGGTTTTTCAGAATGGTTTGTGTTAGATTAAAGTGATATGTTGCACCGAGCGTTATCGATACACTCTTTGCGAAGTTGTTGTATGCTGCCACGGCGTGGAGACGCAAGTCGCGACTCTCGCGCAGAGGGAAGTAGTGAACTCCACCGCCCACATACCAATAGCGTGGGCAGAATGAGTTGTCGAATGGAATGAACCAGGTGTCATCCTCGTAACCGAAGATGTCGCTACCATTGTAGTGGTCGTAGCCTCCCTTGACGAATGCTTCGACCTTATCGTTGTGATTGTAAAGGAGTTGTGCGCTTAGTGAAAACTCCTGATTGAAGAATCGCTTGGCCGATGTTGCACGATTCATATAATCGACCTCGAGGGTGAAGTCGCCCATGTAGAAGGCGTTGCCGAGTGCGATGATTGAGGCAAACTTGCCCTTCTCCTCCAGCTCCACGAGGTTTGCCGACCAAATTGGTGCGAAGCAACCATACTCGCCAGTCCAATAGAGCGAGTAGACGAAGCGGTTCGAGCGGAAGGGCCACTCTCCGAATGGAGAGGTGCCAAACTGAAAGCGAAGTGTGGTGCTCTCGTCTTTGGTGGTGTATTCGACGTTGCCACCCCACTGATAGATTGCGAGTTTGTGCCACAGAGGCGATACGAGCGAGGTGTGAACATCCACGTCGTAGTAGTCGAGCTCCCACGTACCTATCGAGAGCATATCCTTACCAACGGTGAAGGTGAACTGTCCCACCGAATAGGAGAGGGTGAGCCAGTCGATGAAGTCGACGTCGTACGAGCGGAATGCGTTCTCGTAGAGCGATTTGGTGCTATCCCAATCGCTCGAGAACCAATGGTTCGACATCGAGTAGGAGAAGTTGCCTATCGAGCCGTCGAGGAATGTGTAGAGTGATGAATTTCCGAAATCGAAACCCGAGTAACCACCCTTGATAGGTGCATAAGGATTAACATCGAAACGTGGCGTTACGATAAACTCGGGGGTGCGGCTCTCTTCCTTAACCTCTTGTGCGTAGGTACAGAAGTAGCCCAGCGTTGCTACCAACAATACTAAAAGCCTCTTCATTTCCCATAAACAAAATAGAATGGTTACGAAGTGCAAATATAATTAAAAAATCAGAATTCAAAATGCAAAATGCAAAATTGTGGGGTAAAAATTAAAAATTTTTAGTTGCGAATGGGGTTTTCCGAACGATGATGGTGGTCGAGGCGCAACAAGAATAGGATTAGATAGGATATAATAGGACTCGCACCTATGGTGCTTGATAGGATGCGCTGAGACTTTTGACCTAACCTATTCATTCCTATTCAGCAGTCGCCAGACTGCGTTCCTATTCACTCCTATTTATTCCTATTTTTGGGGTGCAATTGTCAATTTGCTCAGATACTTCGCAGTGTGGCTCTCGGTGCTGTTGGCAACTTCGCTTGGGGTGCCTTGGGCGACTACCCTGCCACCCTCCTCGCCACCCTCGGGACCAAGGCCGATGATGTGGTCGGCAACCTTTATCACATCGAGGTTGTGTTCGATGACGATAACGGTATTGCCCTTGTCTACCAGCTTGTTAAGTACCTCAATAAGCTTGCGAATATCCTCGAAATGTAGACCTGTGGTAGGCTCGTCGAGGATGTAGAGCGTGCGTCCTGTCTCGCGCTTGGAGAGTTCGGCCGAGAGCTTTATGCGCTGACTCTCGCCTCCCGAAAGGGTTGTGCAAGGTTGTCCGAGCGTGAGGTATCCGAGACCAACATCCTGAATGGCTTTGAGCTTCTGATGTATGGTTGGAATATGTTCGAAGAAGTCGACCGCAATGTTCACGGTCATGTTGAGTATGTCGTTGATATTCTTGCCTTTATAGCGCACCTCGAGGGTCTCCTTGTTGTAGCGATTGCCACCGCAAGCCTTACACTCGACATAGACGTCGGGCAGGAAGTTCATCTCGATGGTCTGCACTCCCGCACCGCGACACTCCTCACAGCGACCGCCCTTCACGTTGAAGGAGAAGCGGCCAGCCTTGAAACCTCGCACCTGTGCATCGGGCGTTGCCTCAAAGAGTTTGCGAATGTCGGCAAAGACATTCGAGTAGGTTGCAGGATTCGAGCGTGGTGTACGTCCAATAGGCGATTGGTCTACCACCACCAACTTGTCGATGTGTTCCATTCCCTCGATTGCGTCGTATGGGAGCGGTTGAGCATACGAACGGTAGAGTTGGTGCGAGAGAATCGGCACGAGCGTGCCGTTCACGAGCGATGACTTGCCCGAGCCACTTACGCCCGTTATGCAGATGAGTTTTCCGAGTGGAAACTCCACGTCTACACCCTTGAGATTGTTGCCTCGAGCGCCGATGATTCGGAGCGACTCACCACTACCCTTTCGGAGTTCTTGAGGGATTTCTATGGAGCGTCTACCCGAAAGATAGTCAGCCGTGTAGCCCTGCGCACCTAATATTTCGCTATAGGTGCCTTGTGCCACTATGTTTCCGCCTCTGCGACCAGCCTTTGGGCCTATGTCTACGATGTAGTCGGCCTCGCGCATCATCTCCTCGTCGTGCTCCACTACGATGACTGAATTGCCCGCATCGCGCAGCTGCTTTAGGCTCTTTATGAGTCGTTCGTTGTCACGCTGATGGAGGCCAATCGAAGGCTCGTCGAGAATGTAGAGAACATTCACTAACTTCGAGCCAATCTGCGTGGCAAGGCGTATGCGCTGACTCTCACCTCCCGAGAGGGTGCGAGAGGCTCTGCCGAGCGAGAGATAGCCCAAGCCTACGTCGGTGAGGAAGCGTAGGCGTTCGCGTATCTCTTTGATTATTTCGCGTGCAATCTTCAGCTCCTTGTCGGTCATCTGCTCCTCTACGCCATCGAACCTTTCGCGCAGTCGCGAGATAGACATCGACGAGAGTTCGGCTATATTTTTGCCTGCGACCTTGAAGTGTAAAGCGTTCTCCTTGAGGCGACTACCGCCACAGAGCGAACATTTGCGGTAGGCCACAAACTGCTCCTTCCACTTCTCGCCTTTGCGTGAGTTTTCGTCTTCAGTTTTTGCGTTGATATATTCGGCGACACCCTCCCACGAACGCATCTGACGGCCTCGGCTCGAGTATTCCGATACCTCGACCATCATCGGCTCGTCGTCGCCATAGAGAATGGCGTTGAGTCCCTCCTCGGAGATTGTTCCGAGTGGGTCATCGAGTGTGAAGTCATAGCGTTTGCCAAGGGCGTCGAGCGTGGCAAATAGTATGTTGTCGTGCCATTTGCCCAGCGGTGCTACTCCACCCTCGCGTAGGGATAGTTGCTCGTTGGGTATCACGCGCTTAATGTCGAATACGGCCTCCTCGCCAAGTCCGTTGCATCGAGGACAAGCGCCCTTGGGCGAGTTGAACGAGAAGGTGTATGGCTCGGGATCTTCGAGGGCGGTGCCTGTGGTTGGGCACATCAGGTGGCGCGAGTAGTGGCGCATCTCGCCAGTGCCGTAGTCGTGGATGGCCATCTGTCCTTTGCCCTGACGCATAGCCTCGCGAAGTGATGTCATAATGCGGTCGCGAGCCTCCTCGCGTGCAGTCATTCTATCCACAACAAGCTCTATCGAGTGGGTCTTGTATCGGTCGAGTTGCTCTCCCGATGTGAAGTCGCGGATTACGCCGTCGATGCGGGCATAGATATATCCCTTGCGAAGGAACGAGTCGAAGAGTTCGCGATAGTGTCCCTTGCGTTCGCGTACTATGGGTGCTAGAAAGGCTATCTTGCGGCCTTCGTAGTCGCGCAGTATGAGGTCGGCAATCTGCTCGTCCGAGTAGTGAGCCATCTCCTCGCCTGTGATGGGCGAATAGGCTCGCGAGGCTCTAGCAAAGAGTAGTCGCATAAAGTCGGCTATCTCGGTGACTGTGCCAACGGTGGAACGTGGGTTGCGGTTGGTGGTCTTCTGCTCGATGGCTACTACGGGCGAGAGTCCCGATATCTTATCTACGTCGGGTCGCTCCATGGTGCCAATATATTGGCGCGCATACATCGAGAGGGTCTCCATATAGCGACGCTGTCCCTCGGCGTAGATGGTGTCGAAGGCCAACGACGACTTGCCCGAGCCCGACAATCCCGTGATTACTACCAGGGCGTTGCGCGGTATCTCGAGGTCTATGTTCTTGAGGTTGTGAGCGCGTGCACCAACTATCTTAATCTTCTCCTCCATAGCGCTTACTCGTTAATGGCTAAAAGTGAGTAGAAAAAGTCGTGCAGCGATATCCACTCCATAAGGTCTGCGAAGCAGATGGCTACGATGCAGGCCATAAATACTTTGAGGAAGTTCTTGCCCCAATTGGCCATATAGTGCGAGGCAATGAACGAGCCAATCATATTGCCTGCGCCGTGAATCAAACCGAATCGGTAGTCTACGTCGCCCATAATCATGAATACGGCCAACGAGAATGGTGTGGCAAGCAGAATGACAAAGCCCTTGATGGCATTTGCTGTCACTATGTCCATGCGCATAATCCACAAGGCAACGGCAAGAAGAAGGTAGCCAATGCCGATGTAGATATAGCCTCCGTAGAAGCCGATGAGCAAAAACCAGAAGTAGTATATTGGTTTGATTTCGAGTCGGTTACCTGCCTTGAGCTGAATTCGCGTGTCAAGTAATAAATATATCATTATGATAATCAAAATCACGCCGAAGCAGATTTTGTAGGTCATGTCGTTCATGTAGTGCGACACCAGCGCACCCGCTATATTACCCACGATTACGGGTATCGAGAGCAATAGTCCGTGGTTTATGTTGAACGACTTCTTGCGGATGAAGGTGGCCGATGCTGCAAGGTTCTGCATCAGCACCGCAAGACGGTTGGTTCCGTTAGCGATGTGGATGGGTAATCCGAAGGCCATAAACATGGTCATAGTGATGATGGAGCCACCTCCTGCCAGCGTGTTTATGATGCCGACGAAGGTGCCCGAAATAATCAGTATGACGACGATATGCCAATCCATTGCTTTCCCCCTATCTAAAGGTCATAGGATGCAAAGATAAGAAAAAAAATGGAAAGTGGAAAACTTTTTTTTGAGAGAGTGATTATGACGTCGGGCTTCCAGCCCTCTGTGGCGTCGCACCTATGGTGTTCTATGGCGTCGGGCTTTCAGCCCTCTATGGCGTCGCACCTGCGGTGCTCTGTGGCGTCGGGCTTCGCCCTCTATGGGGATTGTGTGGTGTGTCGTATCATCCGTATCACCCGTATCACCCGTATCATCCCGTATCATCCATATCA
>JAZLDJ010000007.1:0-7733 GCA_045614685.1 Alistipes sp.
CTTCTCGTCGGTTATGATCGACGGTTCGCACCTTCCATACGATGAGAACGTAGCTCTCACAAAGAAGGTTGTAGAGTATGCACACCAGTATGGCGTAACCGTTGAGGGTGAGCTCGGCGTATTGGCAGGTGTTGAGGATGAGGTAGAGGCTGAGGAGAGCCACTACACCAAGCCTGAGGAGGTTGTTGACTTCGTAACTAAGACCGGTTGCGACTCGTTGGCTATCTCGATTGGTACTTCGCACGGTGCTTACAAGTTCACTCCAGAGCAGTGCACTGTAGATCCACAGACTGGCCGCCTCGTACCACCACCATTGGCATTCGACGTTCTCGCAGCTATCGAGAAGGAGCTCCCTGGCTTCCCTATCGTACTCCACGGCTCGTCGTCGGTACCACAGGAGGAGGTTGAGACTATCAACAAGTTCGGTGGCGCACTCAAGGCTGCAGTAGGTATTCCTGAGGAGCAGCTCCGTCAGGCAGCTAAGTCGGCAGTTTGCAAGATCAACATCGACTCTGATTCGCGTCTCGCTATGACCGCAGCTATCCGTGAGGTATTCGGCACCAACCCTGCTGAGTTTGACCCACGTAAGTACCTCGGTCCAGCTCGTGAGAACATGAAGAAGCAGTACATTCACAAGATTAAGAATGTGCTTGGTTCTGACGGCAAGGCAGAGTAATTTCTTGTGATAAGCCGCAATCTGCGGCACATCGCTAAAAGTAATAGAACTCGGGCTGTACGCTTTTGTACTATCCCGAGTTCTATTCTTTTGTGATGCACCACATCTCACGACTTCTGACAAGAAATTTGTAGAATCGTTCTAACTTCCCTAAATTCTTTAATCTCCCTAATGTCCCTATAAAAAAAATAAAAAACACGCTCCTCTTTCGTTTTTTGTATCTCTACTTTTTCGTATCTTTGTAAAAATTGAAGCAACCTAATTGGATATATTATGGAGTTTGTAATAGCGATAGTAGCAGTGGTGGTGGGTGCGATATGTGGATATTTTGTGGCGCGAACACGCACCGTGGCGGCCGAGGCGCTCCTTGCGCAGAGGGGCGAGGAGAACGAGAAGGTAAAGGCGGAGCTTGCAGCAAGCCGTAGCGAGAGCGTGTCGTTGCGCGAGGAGAACACCTCGCTGCGCACCGAGAATGCTCGACTCGACGAGCAGTTGCGTCAGCAGGCCGAGGAGCGCAAGAACTTGCGCACAGAGTCGGAGCGAGTATTCCGTGAGATTGCCACCTCCATCTTCGACGAGAAGTCGAGGGTTATGCGCGAGAACAACAACACGCAGTTGGGCGAGATCCTCAACCCCTTCAAGGTCGATTTGGAGAATCTCAAGAAGACTATCCATGACTGTTACACAGGTGAGGTGAGCGAGGTGAAGTCGTTGCGCGACACTATCAAAGATTTGCAGGATCTGAATAACACGATTGGTCGCGAGGCCAAGGAGCTCACCTTGGCACTCAAGGGCAACTCGAAGGTGCAGGGCGACTGGGGCGAGATGCTCCTCAAACAGCTGCTCGAGAAGTCGGGTTTGGAGGAGGGCGTGAACTACGTTCTGCAGGCCACCGAGAACGAGGATGGCACCAAAATCAAGAGCGAGGAGGGTGGACAGCTGCGCCCCGATGCTATATTCTATCTCCCCGACGGCAAGAATCTCATTATCGACTCGAAGGTGTCGCTTACGGCCTATACCGACTATGTAAATGCCTCGGCCGAGGAGCAATCTGTGGCTTTGGCAGCGCATCTGCGCTCAATAAAGTCGCATATAGACGAGTTGGCACGCAAGGAGTATCCGAAGTATGTGAAGAACTCGGCCGACTTTGTTATGATGTTCGTGCCGAACGAAGGTGCCTACTTGGCAGCGTTGAATGCCGACAAAGATCTGTGGGAGAGTGCCTACAATCGTCATATCGTAATTATAAGTCCAACGCACTTAATCGCAGTATTGAAGCTGATGTATCAGCTCTGGATGCGTGACAAACAGACTAAGAATGCTCTGAAGATAGCCGACGAAACGGGTAAGTTGTACGACAAGTTCGTAGGTTTTGTGGGCGACCTGGAGGAGATTGGTCTCCATATCGACAAGGCGAGTGCCGTCTACGAGAAGGCGCATAATAAGCTGTCGAGCGGCAAGGGTAATCTTCTCTCTCGTGTCGAGGGCATCAAGGATCTGGGTGTAAAGACTGCCAAGCGTCTAAAGATTGAGGAGGAGTAAAGCCGCTCGGATATGTGTCGCCGAATCTCGAAATACGTAGCACCAGAACTCGATCTCTACGAAGTGGAGGTGGAGCAGGGCTATCGTGTGTCGCTCGATGGTGAGGCGTCGGAGCTTGACGGAACAAAGCCGGAGGGCGAGTGGTAATTTTTTCGTAGCAGTCTATTATGAGAAGATACCTATATATTGTACTATCGTTGTTGCTGATAGGGTGCACCTCGTCGGTCGAGCCGACAACTACTCCGTTAAGTGGTGTTGTACCGCAGCAGATAACCGTCGAGTTCGAGTCGCCGGCATCGCGTAGTGTGGTACAGGACGATAGATATATCTATTGGAGTGAGGGCGATGAGATCTCCTACTTTCCTCGCACAAGCGACAACTTGCAATATCGACTATTGTCGGTAGATGATAGGAGTGCAAAGTTTCTTCGTGTGGGCGACGCAGCACTCTCGGGCGAGGCGTTGGACTATCACTATGGCGTATATCCCTATGACAAAAATACGGTAGCGACCACCGATGGCAATATCCGAGTGGTGTTGCCTACGCTGCAAAGCTATGCGCCAGATTCGTTTGGCGACGATTGCGCAACGATGGTAGTAGTATCGAACGATGAGGATAATGTGCTGAGGTTTAGGAGTGTAGTGGGTTTTCTCAAACTGCAACTCTATGGCGAAAATATCCGCGTGAAGCGCATCGAATTTAGTGGCAATCGTGGCGAGAAGGTTGGCGGTGCGGCTCTTGTGAGTGTGAGCGAAGGCTCTGTTGCAACGGTTACGATGGAGGATTCGGCGACTGATGTCGTAACGCTCGATTGTGGCGAGGGTGTACTCCTCAGCAACGATAGCACCAAGCCTACAGCCTTCTGGTTGGCATTGCCTCCACAACTCTTTGCCGAAGGATTTGTTATTACCATATATGACGACAAGGGTGCTCCCCACGTGAAGCATACCTCGAAGCCATACGCCATCGACGGCAATATGATCCAGCCGATGAAGGCTGTGGATGTGGTGGGTGACACGATGCTCGATATCGAGGAGAACGACGGCAAGGTGCTGTTCTATCTCGCGGAACGAAGTGGTGGCGTGCGCTCGTTGAGTGGCTTTGCCGAGCGTGATTGGTTGGCATCGAAGGTGATGGTCAATGGCAAAGATTACGATGTTGCACTCGATGGCAATCAGCAACCATATATCTTGGTCGATGCCTCGGCATCAGATAGTTACGAGGCGGTTTTGCTTGCGGCGGAGAGTTCGATGTGGTACTCGATATCTCCACGCAAGGGTGTAGTCTTGCCTTGCTCACAGTTTGAGTCTACGGCAACTTCGACTATTGCTTCGTTCCCGATGTATGCAACCTACAAGAAACGAGATGGTCGCACCTTGGTCTTCGACGATGGCTTTGCGGTGGTACGACTGCGTCTGCGCGGTAAGGCCGACATTGTCTCGGTACGCATCGAGTCGGAGCAGCGTTACGACTTGGCGGGTAAGATAGCAGAGGTGGCTACGGATGGAGTCTGCAAGGTGACCGAGGGTATGAACTTTGTGGCTCTCAACTGCACCAATCACGGTGACTATGCGCCACTCTCGGCAGCCTCTTATCGTGATTTCTACCTGATGATTGCTCCGAATGACTACTCTGGTGGGTTGCGCCTCTCGGTCTGCGACAGGAGGTATAAGGCGATGTTCTTCGACCTGAAGGATGTACGACTCGGAGCGGGCGAGATCTATACTCTTGAGGCCGACTACGCCCCTGACAAGGATCTGATATTCTATCAAGGCTTCGACAACTGTGTGTGGGGTGGTGATATTGTGCGTGGTACGCGAGGTAAGGGCTTTGCTCCTAGCGCAACTACGATAGGTACCACTTCGGAGCTCGGCAGAACGGGCTACGAGCAGGCTCTTACACAGGTTGCCTACAATAACCCGGGCTCGGCGTATGTGCAGTCGAACAACTGGGATAATGTCACCTCGTATACCGTTGCAACATCGCATCAGGTGTCGGATAGCTACGTCATAAGCCGCCATTTCGACGACTATAAATATCTCTTCCGCACGCAGGAGCATCCCGGCTATGTGGCTATAGGCACTGCGTCAACTGCACGCGGAATATTCAACTCGCCACTATTGCTGAATATGAAGGGTGTCGGCTCCTACCGAATAAAGTCGCGATTTGCTATGCAAGCCAATTTCGATGGCGTGCTCGAGTGGCGTGTGGTGTGCGGTGGACACATCAAGAGGGTGCGACTCAATGGTGCGGATGTTCCCCTTACTGCCACAAACTACAGGCGCGAGAGTCGTGAAGCCATCATTCTCATCAATCCTTCGCAACTCAAGATAGCAAGTAGTGTAGATATTACCAAGGAGTGGAATACGATAGAGATTGATGTTGCCGACTGCACGAATGGTACACGCATATATGTCAGGGACGAAAATGTGAACAAGGGCGTTCACGGCATATACCTCGATAGCATCGAAGCACGACAAATCGATGAGTGGAAGCGCACTTCGTCGCATCTGCGAGTTATGTTGTGGAACATACAGAATGGTATGTGGGCAGACCAGCACAACAACTACGACAACTTCGTGAAGTGGGTGGCAAAGTGGGATCCCGACATCTGCATCTGGTGCGAGTCGGAGACCATCTACAAGGATAAGACCAACACCTCTACCTCGACGAAATATCTGCCCGATGGTTGGACCGAACTATGCAAACGATATGGCCACACCTATGCCGAGGTGGGCGGAAATCGTGATAACTATCCGCAGACCGTAACCTCGAAATATCCGATAAGCGTCGTGCAGAGATTTACCTCGACGAATGTCTCGGGCCAGAATATATCGCACGGTGCCGGGCACTTCACCATCACCGTAGATGGCAAGAAGATAAACATCGTGGCGATGCATATGTGGCCACAGTCCTATGCGCCGGGAGTGCCGACTGCCGAGCGAGAGGAGAGTACCGCCAATGGTGGAGGTGATATCTACCGAGCATTCGAGATACAATATCTTGTCGATCAGACGGTCAATAATCCGAAGTATGCTGGAGAGGAGTATTGGCTGGTCGGAGGTGATACAAATGCGTGGTCGAGACTTGATAATTGGTTCTATGGCTACGACACCAATTCGACACGATTCCTCGCGCATGACATCTTCCTCGAGCAGACCAATTTGAAGGATGTGATAGGTCATCGCTTCCCAAGCAGTTTCATCTCCTCGTCATTTGGTAGTGGTAGGCGTATAGATATAATCTATGCCTCGCCCGAGATGTATAGAATGATGGATAATTCGATGTCATTGCTCGATGAGTGGACCGGACCAACGGCCAAGAGTACCTACTACTCGAGCTTCTACGACCCGTCGGATCATATTCCGTTGCTAATGGACTTCGACCTCTCGAAGTAACATCGCCGAACCTTGTTATACAACCTTGATAAACGAATAGGTGCGTCCCAAATAGTTGGAACGCACCTCTTTCTTCTCTACCTTATCTACAATGTCAGACGTCCCATCTTCTTTGCCAGCATTACCTTCAGGCGGTTGAGGCGTACCATCTCTTCGGCAATCTGTAGTTGCTCGTCTTCGCTGATGTTTTCGTCGGCCAATCGCACCTGCAACTCGGCTATCATACCCGTCACTACTTTGGTCTTGAAGAGCTGCATGGCCTTTGGCACACCCTTACCCAGCACCTCTGCCTCGGTGGTGGTGTGAACATCCTTCTTGGTCCAAATCTCGCTCACGGCGTATTGGTCGTCGATAAACAACAGGTCGGTGGCGGCATCGCACACTTCGATATCGTTATGTGAGGTGAGCTCCTCGGGTTGTAGTATACGACCCTCTTTGTAGGCCTGACGGTAGAGATCGTAGATATTGTTGTAGGTCTCGTTGTGGAAGCGAACATTATCCATCTCCATCTCGTCGAGAATGGTGTTGGCTACATTCAACTCCACGATTCTTCGACCTTCGCGGTATTCGTAGTTTTTAGCACCGTGCACCACAAGGTAGTATATCAACTCCTTCTCGATGGCCTCCAAGGTACTTCCTATGGTGAGGTTGCCTATCATCATAGCCTCCTCGCTTTGTGGCGCCTCCTCGCGCTGCTTCCAATATTGGCGGCTGTGTCGATGGATGAAGTCGCTTGCCTCCTTGTCGCCAATCGAGTTGGCACGATGCTTGGCAACATCTCGTACTAAGGTGTCGATGCTTACATCCATCAATTTGGCACACTCCTGGATGAATACCTCGCGACGTATGGAGTCGGGAATTGCAGATATAGAGTGGACGATATCTCGTATCACCTCCGCCTTCTTTATAGGGTCGTTACCCGCGTCGGCAAGCAATAATTTGGTCTTGAACGAGATGAAGTCCTGGCTATTTTGCTTGATGTAGTCGCGTACCTCCTCGGCCGAATGGGCTCGAGCAAACGAATCGGGGTCGTGTTCTGCGGGCAGAAGCACTACGCGAACGTTAAGACCCGCTTCCAAGATCATATCTATACCGCGCAACGAGGCGTGCTGACCTGCAGCATCACCATCGTACATTACGGTGATGTTATTGGTGATGTGCGATAGCAGTCGTATCTGCTCGGTCGTAAGCGATGTACCTGACGAGGCTACAACATTTTCTACTCCCGATTGGTGCATCGATATTACATCGGTGTAGCCCTCGACCATAATGGCGTACTCCTGTTGTCGTATAGCCTTCTTGGCGAAGAAGAGGCCATATAGCTCGTTCTTCTTGCTGTAGATCTCGCTCTCGGGAGAGTTCTGATACTTGGCAACCTTCTTATCGGTGCGGAGTGTACGACCACCAAAGGCCACAATACGTCCAGACATATTGTGCACGGGAAACATCACTCGCTCGCGGAAGCGGTCGTAGACGCGACCATCCTCCTCGCGTTTGAGCGTAAGGCCTGTCGAGAGTAGATACTCCTCCTTGTAGCCGGCACGCAAGGCGTCTTGCGTCATCCTATCGCCACCCGACGGACAGAACCCGAGGCCGAATTTGCGGATTGTAGCCTCCGAGAAACCTCGAGCTTGACGGAAATATGACAGGCCTATGCTTATGCCCTCATCGGTGTTGTGGAGTATATTTGAGAAGTACTCCGCAGCCCACGAGTTGAGGGTGAACATACTCTCGCGGTTGTTCTGGCGAATCTTGTCCTCTTCGGTCTCCTCGCGCTCCTTCACCTCAATACCATACTTCTTGGCTACAATCTTAAGAGCTTCGGGGTAGGAGATGTTTTCGTACTCCTTGACAAACATAATGGCGTTGCCACCTTTGCCACAACCGAAACACTTAAATAGACCTTTCGATGGAGATACAACAAATGACGGCGTCTTCTCGTTGTGGAACGGACAACACGCCTGATAGTTTACGCCCTTCTTCTTGAGCGTAACATAGTCGCTGATAACCTCGACAACATCTGCCGCGGCATAGATTCTATCTATGGTATCTCGATCAATCATCGGTGCAAAGGTAGTAAAAATAAAAAAGAAAAATCATTCTGATTGGTAAATTTT
>JAZLDJ010000008.1:0-5121 GCA_045614685.1 Alistipes sp.
CTCTTGAAGAGTTGCACAAACTATGCTCCAATGACGCTCGGATTCAAAACTGCGGGTACCTACAACTACAACATTGGTGGCGTAGCAGGATACTCAAATGCAGGAGTAGTCGAAGAGTGCCACAACTACGGAGCAGTAGATTGCACCGACCTCAACAACGCCGCAGCGCAGCAGATGTTGATTGGTGGCGTAGTTGGCTTTATAAACAGAGCCGCGAACAACTGCTCCAATAGCGGCGACATCACAATCGGTGCCAACGCCGATGGTCGCTTGCAGCTCGGAGGTGTATTCGGTTATCAAACCTCTGTCACAACAAACTGCTCGAATAGCGGAGCAATCACCATAAATAGCGCAGTGGGTATTGCCAACCCTGCTGTAGTGAAGGTGCGTAGTGCAGCTGTCACAAACCGTTCGGATGGCGATATAAACAACCGCTCTAACATAGGCGGTGTAATTGGCAAAATCTATGGCACAAGCCTCGAGGGAACATTCACAAATCTCCGAAATACGGGAGCAATATCGTTGCCTCAGGCAGACTCGTTGAACTGCACCGCTATTGGTGGCGTATTGGGCGAGGCAATCGTCAAGAATATAACCCTCTCGAATTCGCACAACGAGGGTAACATCTCTATCGCAAACACCAACGCCGAGGCTGCACTCGTCTCACTCGGTGGTGTGCTTGGCCGCAACTTCAACACTACGATAGCAAGTATGACCATCAACATCGACGGATGCTCGAACAAGGGCGACATCACCCTCAACGAGAACAACGCCATCCGCCACACTCGTGCCGGCGGTATCGTGGGCGACTTGGTATCGAATGGATCAGGCAAAAAGGGCTGTGTCATAAACATCACAAATTGCACCAACAGCGGTAATATCTCGCGTAGCACCAAGACAAAGGCCGACTTCGAGTCATACGCAGGAGGTATCGTAGGTGCGGTAGGTGTCAGCCCAGCCAATGCCGACGAGTCATTGATGGCTACCGCCCTCACCATCAGCGGTTGCACCAACAACGGTAGCGTGCAGTTCGACCAGTACAATGGTACGAAGGTGGTGAGCAACACCTCTTGGAGCATCAACAGCGTAGGTGGTATTATCGGTATGATATACGGAGGCTTGACCAACGGTACCAATAAGTATGTACCAACCATTACAGGTTGTCGCAACACAGGTAAGGTATTGGCACGATGTGGTTGTATTGGCGGTATCGTGGGTCTTATCAGAGATTGGGGACATATCACAGGTACCGAGCAGGCATACAATGTAAACGAGGGCGAGGCGGTACTCGAGGGTACAAATGACGGATTCGTAGGCGGTATCGTGGGCTACATCAACGAGGGCGACCACACAAACTGCGACATCTCGGTTGCACAGTGTGCAAACAAGGCGACAATCACAGGTCGCTACCGCGTGGGTGGCATCATCGGCACCTCGACAACAACAAATAACGAGGCTATCACAAACTGCGTGAACATTGGCGAGTTGGTTAGCACCGACAATGTGGCAACTACAACTGTTGGTGGTATCGCAGGTATGACAACAAGCTTCATCACAAACTGCCAAAGCCACTGCCGCATCGAGGCTATCGACTGCACCTTCGGTTTGATTACCGCTGCTGCGCGTACCGAGACTACACTCGTGAAGGATTGCCAGGTGGGCGGTACCATTCTCGGCGACTACGACACCGAGGACGAGGAGTACAAGGAGGAGGCTATCAAGTCTAACAACTTCTACAACTACATCTACGGCTCAGGCAAGAATACCGACTGGACAGGTACCGACAACTACGACGGTAACACCTACTTGTCGACAAAACCAACAGTAAACTAACCCCAAAAACGATTACGACTATGAGAAACTATCAGAAACCAGAATTTTCCGTTTTCGACATCGTAGCCGAGAGGGGCTACGGCGATAGTATCGGTCTGCCGGCGTTTGGCACCGAGGAGGATACATTAGTATATTAATCTAACCATTATAACTACTATTTCTATGACTAAAATTTCAAAACTTCTGTTGGCTATTGTTGCTCTGTTCGCATACTCGTGTGCGACAGACACAACCGGAGATGTTGGCATAGAACTCGATGGTCAGCAGACAACAATTGCCATTTCGCTCGAGGAGTCGCGTACTCACATCGCAGGCAAAGAGGGCGAAACCTATCCTCTCTATTGGAGTGAGGGCGACAAGATTGCCGTAAACGGAGTGGAGTCGTCACCACTTGGCAAGGAGTTCCACGGTGCATCAGCTGCAACATTCACAATCGTTGGTGAGAGTGAGTATCCGCGCAGCATCGTATACCCTGCTCCTACCGAGGGCGTAACTGCGGCAGAGGGTATGCAGGTGGTAACCTTCCCTGCTGTACAGAACTACACCCCGGGCACCTTTGCCGAGGGCGTAGCACCAATGTATGGCTATGTAGCAGAGGCAGAGGAGCAGATTGTTATGAAGCACCTCGCAGGTATCGTCTGCGTATCTGTGAATGGTAATGGCGAGACCCTAAAGAAGATTACGCTCACCGTAGCAAGTGGCAAGATTGCGGGTAACTTCGACCTCAACTGCGAAACAGGCAAGCTGACAGCACAGGCCGACGCAACAAATGTCGTGACTGTAGACTTCGGCGAAGGCTTGGTACTTGGCGAGGAGTTCGTACCTATATATATTGCACTTCCTGCAGGCGCGTATGGCATATGCGACATCGTGCTTACATCGAACACAGGCGAGATGTCGGCTCGCTTCCACAGCGGTCAACACCCTATCGTAGCGGGCGTTGTCAAGGAGTTCAACAATATCAACTTCCAGGCCGGAGCATTGACCGAGCCTGAGGGCGAGTATGTCATCACCTCGGCAGCCGACCTGATGCGTCTGACCAAGTTGTCGGAGAACGAGCTGCTCAGCAAGGTGACCTCGGTGCGTGTGGCTGCCGACATCGATATGACCAACGAGGAGGGCTGGCACAGCCTCGTAAACTTCCCTGCAATCACCTTTGACGGTGGTAGCGACAAGGGCTACGAGATCAAGGGTTTGACTCAGCCATTGTTCCAGGATGTATCGAGTGCAACACTCACCAACATCAACCTCACGGATGTGAATATGCGATTCGTAGATTCGTATCTCTGCGAGGGAGCACAGCGTGTATTTATCGGTGCACTCGCACGCTTTATCCACTTCGGTGAAGTTTCCAACTGTTCGGCATCGGGCGAAATCGTAATCGATATGCAGTTCCAAAACAGCAGCACTTCTCTCGCTACCGATTCGAACTACGCAATTGCCATCGCAGGTCTTGTGGGTGAGATTCACACCGCAACAAGCCACAACCTGGTGAACCGCGTAAATGTCACCATCAACTCGTTGTTTGGTCCAGCGGGCACAAGCAGCTTCTTCTGCAACATTGGTGGCATTTCGGGTCACATACCTGGTGTAACGAGCTTCACCGAGTGCTACAACTACGGAGATATCAACCTGGTGCCTAACCAGACTACAAGTTCTATCCGCATCGGAGGTTTGTTAGGCTACGCCCCTGCTTGTACGAGCTACGAGAAGTGCGAGAACTATGGCGACATCAACACCAACCTCTCGACAACAGGCCAGCTCTACGTCGCCGGCCTGATTGCGTTGCCTTACACGACATCCGTAATCAACAATTGCAAGAACAGCGGAGCTATCAACATCGGTTCGGCAGTGTCGTGCGGTACTTGCTATGTTGGCTCTATAGGCGCATACAATCCGGCAAACCTTACCATCTCGAACTGCACCGCAACAAACAACGCCGAGGGCAAGGGTATCACAATCGGCTGCGATTGTACCGGAACCCTCTACGCAGGCTTTATGGGAAAGTTCTACGCAAGTAGTAAAACATTGAGTACCAACGCCATTACCGATTGTACCAACTCGACCGATCTGCACGTGACATCGGACTTCAGTTGTACAAGTACGTGCTACCCTACTTTGGGTATGACCGATACTGTAGGTAGCGCATATAGCGTGCAGACCATCTCGAACTTCCACGTATCGGGCGACATTCTCTTCGAGGGTGAGGCGAAAGGATACTTCTATGCAGCATCTATAATGGGCTATTGGCGTTCAACCAACAACTCGAAATATAAGCTCACAATGACAAACTGCTCGAA
Source organism: Alistipes sp. (assembly GCA_045614685.1). Classification (GTDB taxonomy): domain Bacteria; phylum Bacteroidota; class Bacteroidia; order Bacteroidales; family Rikenellaceae; genus Alistipes. Next base: position 4,134 of record JAZLDJ010000008.1, read on the forward strand.
TAGTGGTAACATCACCGTGAGAGGAAAGTTGCATTTGCGCCCAGCAGTCGGTGGTATTATGGCATACAACAGTGGAAACTACGCTACTCTGACCGATATCAGCAACACGGGCAACATCACTGTTTGCAACACACTCGAGACAGGTGCTTCAACGTGGTGTGCGGTTGGCGGTATCACAGGCTACGATGGTCAGGAGCCTCCGATGACAAGATGTACCAACAGCGGTGACATCACCGTAACGGGCTACTACAACAATAGCACCACATCTACTCCACTCCGCGTTGGAGGTATTGTTGGCTATGTTGCAAGTTTTGCCAAGTTGCGAGCAGGTGCTATCAATAGCGGAAACATCACCATTGGTGCGAAGGATGCTGTAACCAAGACCGATGTTCTTATGGTTGGCGGTATCTGGGGTCAGAACACCAGCGCATCAGCAACGATGACCGACCCAATCAATGTGGGTAATATCGAGGTTACTAATGTTGAAAATTCGGAGTTGGAGGCCTCTCACATCGGCGGTATCGTGGGCAAGACCTACGCAAATGTAACCAATGCTCAGTGCTACTGCAATATCCTCGCTCCGGGCTACACCAATGTAGGTTGGGCTACAGGTTCGCCTCGTAACACCAAGGTTAGCATCACCGGAAGCGATGGCACAGTGACCACCTACAACGAGATTTATGCCAAGGATTGCAAGTTTGGTGGTAATAGCTACAAGGTGAATATCGAGGATGAGGAGTATATCGAGGTCCCACTCAAGGAGTCGAACTTCCACGACTACATCTATGGTACTGGAGCAAACACCGACTGGACAGGAACCGAGAATTATGACGGTTGCACCTTCTTGACAGCAAAACCAGCAATAAACTAACCCCTAAAAACGATTACGACTATGAAAAAGTATTTAAGACCAGAATTTGAGATTTTCGAGATCGTAGCCGAGAGGGGCTACGGCGATAGCGTCGGTCTGCCGGGCTTCGGCACCGAG
>JAZLDJ010000009.1:0-6327 GCA_045614685.1 Alistipes sp.
ATACAACGCCGTGATGGCAAATGTAGCACTCCGTGCAAAGGCCGACAAGATTATCCTTGGTGGTATGGGTCTTACCAACGACGACTTCCTCTACTTCAAGCAGGTGTTCGAGAATGCAGGTGCTTTGGACCGTATCGTATCGTTCGTAAATACAACCGAGAATCCTCCTGTGGAGCGACTCCTCGTACCAGATATGGCTTTGACTGCAGCGGAGTACTTCGCAGTGGATAAGGGCGAGAAGGTGTTGGTGCTCTTGACCGATATGACCTTGTATGCCGATGCTTTGGCTATCGTATCGAACCGTATGGACCAGATTCCTTCGAAGGACTCTATGCCAGGCTCACTCTATTCCGACTTGGCAAAGATCTACGAGAAGGCCGTTCAGTTGCCTAATGGCGGTTCTATTACCATCATCGCCGTTACCACATTGTCGGGAGGTGATATCACCCACGCTATTCCGGATAATACGGGTTACATCACCGAGGGTCAGCTCTTCTTGCGTAACGACTCGGATACCGGTAAGGTTATCATCGATCCATTCCGTTCGTTGTCGCGTTTGAAGCAGCTCGTTATCGGTAAGAAGACTCGCGAGGATCACCCACAGGTGATGAATGCCTGCGTACGTCTCTATGCCGATGCAGCTAATGCAAAGACCAAGTTGGAGAATGGTTTCGATTTGTCGGACTACGACGAGCGTGCATTGCAGTTTGCAAAAGACTACTCGAAGGCGTTGCTTGCTATCGACGTAAATATCGAGATTACCGAGATGCTCGACATTGCTTGGTCGTTGTTTGGCAAGTACTTCTCTAAGGAGGAGGTTGCCATTAAGGCAGAACTTATCGAGAAATATTGGAAAGCATAATTAAGAGATGACAATCAAATTTCAATATAACAAGACTTCGCTCGGCGAGCTCGGCAAACAGCTGAAGATGCGTCAGAAGGCACTCCCTACCATCAAGAGTAAGGAGTCGGCCTTGCGCTCCGAGGTTAAGCGAGCGAAGGACTCCGCAACAGAGTACCGCGAGCAGCTCGATGCCCTTGTGGCCGAGTACGACTATATGGTGGCTCTGTGGGGCGAGTTTGATTGTACCCTTCTTCGCGTAGCAGATATCGATTTAACAACCCAAAAGATTGCGGGAGTTCGTATCCCTGTGCTTCACGAGGTGAAGTTCGAGTGCAAGTCATTCGACCTCTTCTCTTCGCCAGCGTGGTACAGCGAGGGTGTCGAGCTTCTCAAGAAGATTGCCAAGTTGGGCATCGAGTTCGAGGTCTACAACCGTCGAACTGCACTTTTGGACTATGCACGCCGAAAGACTACTCAGAAGGTAAACCTCTACGAGAAGGTACAGATACCTGGCTATGAGGATGCCATACGAAAGATTAAGCGATTTATGGAGGATGAGGAGAACCTCTCTAAATCGGCACAGAAAATCGTCAAGACTCGTCAGCAGGCAGCCGCGAAGGAGGGCGGAGCAAGATGATTGTAAAGATGATGAAATACAATATCGTGCTCTTCTCGGCCGAGCGCGAGGGCTTTATCGAGCGCTTGCGTGAGCTGGGAATGGTCGATATTACCACCTCGGGTTGGGAACCAACCGAGGGGGATAGAGAACTCATATCTGCTATCGATAGCCGCACAAAGGCTCTCGAGGCTCTCGAAAAGTTTGCAGCTAGCGACGATTATGTTGCAGGCGCAAAGGCAATCGAGGCGGGCAAGGCGTTCGAGGCATATCAGTCGGCACAGACAACTATTGCCGCTACAAATGCCGAGAATGGTCGCTTGCAGAAGGTGCTCGAGGAGTGGTTACCTTGGGGCGACTTCGACTGCTCGACACTCGCAAAGTTGGCCGAGAGAGGAGTAGTATTGCGCTACTTTACTGCTCAACGCGCTACTTTCGAGCGAAATGCTGCAGAGTGGGGTAGCAACTTCAATATCGCCGTTGTTAGCGATGCCGATTCGATGGTCCGCTTTGTGGTTATTGGCAATGGCTCGGAGGAGATTGCCATCGACGCACAAGAGCAGAAGGCACCTTCGATGAACAATTCGGAGTTGAAAGCTCTCATCCTGAAGAACGAGGCCATCATCAAGGAGCAGAACGCTGTAATCAGCGCTGTAGCCGATGCCAAGGCTGAGATTGAGGCCGAGTTGTCGGGCTTGAAGGTGGCTATGCAGAATGTTCGCATCGAGGCTACTGCCGACAAGGCAGCTGATGGTCTGCTTCTCGTTATGGAGGGCTGGGCCGAGGCTGCAAATGCAGAGAAGGTCGACAAGACTTTGAACGACTATCCGAATGTTGTCTATATCAAGTCGGAGCCTACCGATGAGGACGAGACACCTGTTAAGTTGAAGAACAACCGCTTTGCTCGTTTGTTTGAGATGATTGGTGGCTTGTATGCCCTTCCGAAGTATGGTACTCTGGATATGACCCCATTCTTCGCACCGTTCTATATGCTCTTCTTCGCAATCTGTTTGAACGATGCGGGATACGGCTCGATACTCCTTCTTGCCGGTATTCTCTTGGCATTGAAGGGTGGTAAGTCGTTGCGTCAGGCAGCATACCTTACAATGGTCTGCGGAGGTGCTACAACCCTGTTCGGATTGTACACTGGCTCGTTGTTCGGTATGAGCATCCCTGCGTTGATGGGTTATGAGAATATGGCCGATTGCCCTATTCCATTCCTCGACTTCCAGGGTAAGTTCTTCACTTGGTCGTTGGCGCTTGGTGTATTCCAGATTTTGGTCGGAATGCTTCTCGACATCGTATTTAAGGCTCGCTACTTTGGAATCACATCGGTGTTCGGAAAATTGGGCTGGTTCGTATTGCTCTTGTCGGGCTGCCTTGCGGGCGGTTTGCAGATGCTCGATCCAAACTGGGTGATTCCGGGCTTTACTACCTCGTCAGTTGCCTTCTATGTCGCTGTGGGCGTAGGTGCGTTGTTGATGCTTGTGCTCAACAATGTTAAGCGCAACCCTGTGGTGAATGTAGCTTCGGGATTGTGGGATACCTATAATAATATAACAGGCTTGTTGAGCGATGTGCTTTCGTACATCCGACTCTTCGCTATCGGACTCTCGGGCGGCGTGTTGGCACAGGTGTTCAACTCGTTGGCTACGGGCTTGACAGGTCTCGACGAGGGTATTGGAGAGTTTGGTGTTGGCACCATCTTCCAAATCATTGGCGCATCAGCAATTTTGCTTGTCGGACACGGTATTAACCTCTTTATGTCTGCGATTTCGTCGTTCGTACACCCAATGCGTCTCACCTTCGTGGAGTTCTACAAGAATGCAGGATTCGAGATGACAACACGCACTTTCGATCCTCTTAAAAAGTAAATTATAACAAACAATATTTATTAACAAACTAATTAAAACAAATTAAAATTATGAGTTCAGCTTTGATTTTGGCCTACCTCGGTGTAGTATTGATGGTAGGTGTTGCAGGTATTGCTTCGGCAGTAGGTACAGCAATTTGCGGCCAGACCGCAGTTGGTGCAATGAAGAAGAACAGTGGCGCATTCGGTAGCTACATGATTCTTTCGGCGCTCCCAGGTTCGCAGGGTCTCTATGGTTTCGTGTGCTTCTTTATGGTGCAGAACTTCTTGACCCCAGGTATTACCGATTTCCAGGCAGCTGCAATCTTCGGTGCAGGTTTGCTCGTAGGTATCGTAAACCTCTTTGCTGCAATCTACCAGGCAAAGGTTTGTGCTAACGGTATCGCTGCAATTGGTAATGGCAACGACGTGATGGGTAAGACCCTCATCCTCGCTGCGTTCCCTGAGTTGTACGCTATCTTGACCGTTGCTGCAACCTTCCTCATCACATCTATCATGGGTAAGCCTGTAGTTGTTGAGGCAGCTAAGGAGGTAGCAGAGGCTGCTGCAACTGTAGCTGGTATGTAATCACTGATTGCTAACCAACAAAATAGCCCAACCTTGCGGTTGGGCTATTCTATTATATATAAGGTATAAACCTATCGTCTTGTCACTTGCAAGGCGCGCTCAGCCTCGGCATCCTTCTCGAGGATGTCGTCGCCCTCCCAGTCAAACATTGGGAACGATGTGCGCTCGCCCAACTGGAATCGGGTGTAGGTGATTGGCAATCCGCGGTCGAGATACATCTGCTCGTAGGCGGTCTTCACCGACAAAACCTCGTCGGCATAGCCCGAGCCATAGATGTCGTTGTTTGCCACCTCACACTCGAGGCCGAAGTGCTTAATCACGGCCGAAGTGTATTGGAAGAGGTGCTGCGAGTCGGTCTTGAGGTTAATCCAACCATCCTTTGCTAGGAGCTTCGAGTAGTGCTCGAGGAATACAGGCGCAGTCAAACGCTTCTTTGCGCGCTTAGTGCGGAGCTGCGGATCGGGGAATGTAATCCAAATCTCGTCGACCTCACCCTCGGCAAAGAGCGATGTGATGAACTCGATACGCGCACGAAGGAAGCCTACATTGCCCATCTTACGCTCTGTAGCGGTCTTTGCGCCACGCCAAATGCGTGCACCTTTGATATCTATGCCGATAAAGTTCTTGTCGGGGTTGCGTTCAGCGAGGGCTACAGTGTATTCGCCCTTACCGCAACCTAGCTCCAAGATTATCGGATTGTCGTTCTTGAAAAAGTCCTTGCGCCAATTACCCTTGAGTGGGTGGTCGGTGCGGAACATCTCTTCGAATGCAGGCTGTACGAAGCATTCGAATGTTAGGTTTTCTGCAAATTTGCGGAGTTTATCTTTTCCCATATTATTCGGTAAATTCCATTCCTATAGCCTCCACGCCTCGCACCTCTACGAGCGGTTGTAGCGTGAAGATGTAACGGCCCTTCTTGTCTAGCCTAACCTCCGAGCGGTAGGGGCGACTCTCTGTTGTTGCCACAGCCAGCGCCGTGTGCGGATGTTGAAGTTGCAACTCTACCACCTCTTCGTAGAAGAGTGTATCGGGCGTTGTTATGGCTATTTTAAGCGGAAGCTTCGACTGCGTGAAGTTGTCGTTGTAGCGCAATGCAATGTTTAGGTTGCGCACCGCAAGCGTATCGTTATTGTCGTAGTGTATGTATGCCGGATAGTTCCACTTGTCGATATCTACACCCACCATCTGAGGTGGCTCCTTCGACGATTGACAACTACACAACACCACTGCCACCAAGGCAATCGCTATGCGCCACACCCCCTTCATCTACTCCTTTGGCTTGTTGTTGTGTCGGTTGTGGTGACGGTGATTGCGATTGCGTCGCTGGTTGCGATTCTCCTCGCCGCCTTGCGCTTCGGTGTTTGAGTGCGCCTTGGGGGTGTTCTGCTCCTTTGGCTTTTGGTTGTTCTCGCTATTCTCAGCCTTCACCTCTTTAGCCTCGTTGCTCTGCTCGCCCTGTGGACGGTTGTTGCGATTGCGACTCTTCTTCTTGCGATTCTTCTTCGCCTTGTCGAAACGGGTGATGCTATCCTCCTCGGTGCGATACGTTGGCTCCTCAACCTGTGGCTCGAAATCCTCGCCGAGAATCGACTCTACCTTGCCGCCATTGCGGTTTACTGCCAAAATCTCGCGTACTCGAGAAACAGGGATAGTCACCAAGTTGGCCATCGAATCCTTGCTTGTCGAGAAGGTCATCGTGTGGGCCAAGATGTCGCTCTTCACGAGGAAGTATTCGCCGTCTATTGCCTGCAATGGCTCGCGTAAGCGCGGCATCGAACGACGTGCGTCGGCATAAACATCATATTCGTATGTGAGGCAGCACTTGAGCTTCGAGCACTGACCCGCCAACTTCAACGGATTGAGCGAGAGGTCTTGTACACGCGCGGCACCTGTGGTTACGCTCGAGAAGCTCGATACCCACGATGCGCAGCACAACTCGCGACCACACGCACCAATACCTCCGATACGACCGGCCTCCTGACGCGCACCAATCTGCTTCATCTCGATGCGGATGTGGAACTGCTCGGCAAATACCTTGATGAGTTCGCGGAAGTCTACACGACCATCGGCGATGTAGTAGAATATAGCCTTGATCTTGTCGCCCTGATACTCCACGTCGCCAATCTTCATATCCAAGCCCATATCGGCGGCAATCTGTCGCGAGCGAATCATTGTTTCGTGCTCGAGAGCAATAGCCTCCTGCCACTTTTCGATGTCGTAAGGGCGTGCCTTGCGGTATATCTTCTTGAACTCGCCATTCTGTGGGTTGAAGCCCAAACGCTTCATCTGGCGAGCCACCATATCGCCCGAGAGCGAGATGATGCCGATGTCGTGGCCCGGCGAGGCCTCTACGGCAACAATATCACCCACTTCGAGCTGTAGATTGTTTACATTCTGATAGAATGAGCGTCGTGTATTCTTGAAACG
>JAZLDJ010000010.1:0-56382 GCA_045614685.1 Alistipes sp.
ATAGGCTCTGTCGCAACATATCGAAGCGCATCGTCTTCGTTGGTAAAGGTTAGATAGTGGAAAGTCTCGTCAACATCATCAAGGGCAATCTTATCTTTAGACTCAGTAATGATAGCCTTCTGGATCTTTCCGAGGTTTCCAGATGCGCATTGAACATTCTCCGCGTAATACTCAACTGACACACCAAACTCTTGCTGCTTGTCGAGTATGTGAGCAATATGAGGTTTTACCTCTTTCTTGCTGCAGGTAACGACGATGTTGATATTCTCGGGGAGTATTCTACTCGCTGCCGCAAGTTGGATAAGCAGATGCCAATAGTCAGCTTCACCCTTGGGCATATCCTCAGGCTCGATATTGCGAAGAAGAGATAACTTAATGCTCTTGCCGGCATAAGACTTTGCATTCCAACCAACCTCAACAAGCGCATCTCGCCACGTAAGGATAGTTCGGCTCATACCCGCAGAGTCTGTCTTAAACGAGTTGTAGAATGGAGATGACACATCTACCTTGCCCTGCATACAAGCGTGATAGTAGGCAATGCGCTCCTCGTTTGATACCGGCAGAATGGGAACGCCAGCATAGAAGAGTAATCGCTGCAATAACTGAGTGTTGCCGCAATATATATTGTCAACATCAACATTATTTTCATTCTTTCGATAAGGCGTAGCTGAATACGCAGGATTATAGTAGATTGTCATAACTTTCTATTCTTCTTTCGATTAATACTCAACCTCAACATCGAGAATAATAGCGTTGGCATACGACGAGCTCATTCTCATAAGAGCCGCCTTCGCTGCACTTGCGCTTCTTCCCTCTGCATTTACAACGGTAGTTGAGGTTGTACTGCCCTGACGATACTTAATTCTTAACCTATACATACTATAAACAAAATTTAAATTAATATTCTATACTGTTTTCAATACTCTTCAAAAGGAGTTGAGCGTCTTCGACAATCTCGGTAAACTCTACTGCGTAAGTTGGCACATCGCAAGGGTATGTATTGCGATGCAATCTTCCCTCAATATCGTTACATATAAGGTTGTACATATCCTTGTCTTTAGTTCTCAACTTGTTGAAACTAAAGTTTGGATTCACCATATATTCTGCAGTCAAATAGATGTATTTGTCATCAGGTAAGTTTAATAGCCAATTTAAAATTTTAGGAGGATTATCCATTCCATCAGGGAAGGTTGCGATTTTTATACGATAGCAGTAGTATTTGGTGTTTAGGTCAATATCCGTAACGACTGTAGACCTAAAGAATCGGCTTTCTTCGCACAGATACTCCTTGTCACTCAGCTCTACAATCGCTTCCGATACAACATCATTGCGCCATGCATCGTCAATTTCTTCACCCTGAGCAATCTCCTCGGCATAAGCCTTATTGATATAAGCATCTATAAACTCTTTAATTTCCGATACATTATCCTCGCTCAATGGTTTTAATAGCTCAAATTCAAGACCATCTTCTACATCTTCCTCATAATTTACAATATGGTATGCCTGTCTTGCCTTGGTCTTTAAGAACTCCGTCACAATCTCTGTATATTTTTGACGCTTTGCTTTCCAACCGTCCATAATTTCAAACATCTCCTCAATCGAATTGACTTCATTTACCTTCTCCATAACATACATAGCTTTATAGGGTGATAACTATTTATTAAATACTTGTTCCACAATTGCTTGCGGAATAGAAATTTCATACTGCTCGTCTACACCACATCTCGCCTCCGACAGCTCGAACTCATCAAATCCCATATAGTTGAAGCACAAATCTTCTTGCTCTTTGCGAGTTGCTCTTTTCCAGAACTCGCGCAACCAATTGTTAAAATCGCCGCCATTGTCTTCGTTAAAGTCGGGACAGCCATATTGCTCTTGGCAATAAGATATAAGCTCCTCCTCGTCATAATCATTATCAGATAAGTGCCAAATTGACGAATCAAGCCAATCCTTCTCAACGATGTCGACGGCAATTTCGTCGCAAGAGTTGTAGATCTTCTCGTATATTCTCGGCAGATTCTCCTCGAGATTCAACTCTTCGGTGTCGCTTGTGTTGTATTCTTGCATAAGGCACACAAGCTGTTGTACCTCGTCGTCGCTAAGTTCTACTTGGCAAACACCCTCATATAAACTTGGGTATTCTCCCCAAATTTTGAATTTAATCTCATACTGTGCCATAATATCTCTATTTTTGCCTGTTTAATAGTTCGACTAATTCATCTATTGCAGGCTTCATAGTCTCGTTATACATCTCTGGGAAGAGCCTCATATAGTACTCTTGGCTCACGCATCGAACGAACACCGTATCAAACATTGCCTCTGCTCGGTCAATAGCCTCAATGGCATTTTGCGAGGCTTCTGCTCTCAAAGATAGTGATTTTTGGTGAAAATCGGTGCGTGCATTCTGCAAAATATGCCAAAAATGTGAAGCAATTTCGAGAGGGAAGCCCGTGCAGATACATTTTTCTATATCTTCACCCCAATCGCCTGTGTTCGGACGGTAGTACTTTTCGGACAAGTCAGACCAAGTTACTGTTGAGTAATCCGAGTAACAGCTTATCTCTCTGACGAAATTTGTCGTGGTGTCTTGTTTGCAGCTTGTTACAAGCATAGCAGTAAACAGCATTAGCAAATATCTTCTCATACCTTATTAGGTTTGTCAGGAATACTTTGTCGGTTTGGTGACTACCTATTCAACAACGGAATAGGTAGTGCCATTTTCATCTTTTGCTAGGCGGAACTTCTCCTGCATAGTTGGGTTGCCATAAGTCAGTTTTCGAATGGTTAGTTCTTCTGCCTTATCGTTTGCAAGTCGCAGATTGTTCTCCGAGCCGAGCAAAGCGCTCTTAATCTTCTGGAGGTGGTCGATAGACTTATCAATCTCCGTGATTGCTGTCTGGAATTTCTCGCTGGCCAAGCGGTAGTTTCGGCCAAACTTATCCTTAAAGTCAGCGAGCTTATCCTCGAAGTTGCTAATATCAAGGGTCTGTTGGCGAGCAGCCTTCAACTCCAACATATACTCAACGTTCTTCTTTGCAGCCTGTGTCAACAAGGTGATAATAGGCACAAAGAACTGAGGGCGAACAACATACATCTTGTCGTAGCGGTGTGACATATTCACGATGCCCTGGTTGTACAACTCGTTGTCGCTCTCGAGCATCGAGACGAGGATCGCATACTCGCAACCCTTCTTACGACGGTCCTTGTCGAGCTTGTCGAGGTGTGTCTCATTCTTTGTCTTGTTTTTCGAGTCGTCAGCCTCGTTCTTCATCTCGAACATAATCGAGATATACTCCTCGCCATTGGCGTAGTCACGGAAGACAAAGTCACCCTTGGTGCCCTCTGCTATGGTGTTGTCCTTACCGAAATAGGCGTATGGCATAAATGGACGCAACGACTGCTCAAACTCGATAGAGCAGTGCTCCTCCAAGCTCTCGCCCAACATCTTGGTCGACTGCTTTGCCTTCATATCGCGGTAGAACGCAATCTGCTCATCCTTGTAACGAAGCTCGCTCTTATGTTGCTCTTGACTGAGGCGCATGTCACCCTCATACTGCTCCTTGATAGCCTTCTCTCGACTCGCCGCCTCTCGCTTCTCGCTTGCGACAGAGTTCTTGAGACTTGCAATCATAGTGTCGCGAGCAAACAACTCGTCTTTAAGACGACCCTGCTCCTCCAACACAGCAAAACGGAGCTTCTCATCAGCACCTTCGAGCTTGGCGTTAAGCTGTGCAATCTCGCTATTCTTGCTCTGCAACTCGAGTTGTTGCTTTGCAAAAGTCTTCTCGTACTCCTCGCGACATTGGAGCTTAACATTCTCGACCTTCTCGGCAAAGCGAGCTGTCATCTCTTCGAGTCGTCGCTCAACCTCAGCTTGAAATTCTGAATCTCGCACCTGCTTAACGATCGATGCAAAGTTATTCTCGTCAATTGTGAATGCTGTGTGGCACTGTGGGCAAATTACTTCATTCATATCTATAAATTATTTAAGGTTATTCTATTCTGTTATTTATTCTCGTTCAGTGTGCGCAGAATCATCTCTGCGTCTCTTTTTATCTCGGTGAGATACACAGCGTATGTGCCTATCTCCTCGTCCTCGTAGAACCTATCCTCCACCTCATACTCTATGTTAATCTTCGCTTCGGTGTCGATATCGTAGTGGTTAAATCCGCAAGTCGGGTTTTGGAGTTGCCACTGCAATAGTCGCAGGTACTCATCATCGGACAATCTTACCCTCATCGTTTCAACCTTTGGTGGCTCGTGAAAATCGTTTCCGAAAATAGCCACCTCAATCTCGTATGTTCTGAACTCGAACTTGTTACCGGCAAACTCTTTGTACCCTACGGTATGTTGCTTGCCATCGAAGTAGTTTCGACATAACTCCGCGTAATAAAATCGTTTCTCTTCCTGTGTCATACGCCGCAATCTACTAGTTGTTACCATACTTCTCAATAATCATCTTTGCATCCGCCTCTATTTCAGTCATTTCGACCGCATAAGTCGGGGTGTAGAATGGCGGGTGATCTCCGCTGGTAAAGCAGTTGTCAAAACGATCACACAACATTTTATATAGCTCTGGAGCACTAACACGCAGGAAGTTAAAGCCAGAATGTGGGTTACTAATCTTCCAGTCAAGCAACACCGAGTATTCCTCGTCAGAAAAATTAAATCTAACATCTCTTACGGTAGCTGGAGCATCAACTCCTTTGTAGAAAATCGCAATCTTAAAAGCATATCTGTGATATACGGTATTGAGATCAATGCTTTCTGGAGCGAGGTACCACTGTCCATGACCGTCTACCTTTTGATTCAGAAACTCATACTTTTTGCCAATTTCCTCATCTTCTAAATATGCCCAAAGATACTCGCCATCCTGTTTGGCACGAGCAATAAGTTCGCGTACTAATGCAATCTGCTCGTCGCTAAACTCCTTAAAATACTCCGGAGTATAATCATCACAATCTCCGTCGTCGTAGAAATAACGGCGATAGGTTACTAAATAACTATTTGTGCGCGGTTTTGTTGTGAGGTAGTCAGCAATGGCAGCTTTGCGACCAAGATCCGAGTTGAGATTGTAAGATGCCTTCATAGTCTGATAGGTATTAAAGGTTTGACTTTTAGTTTGTTTCGATGGTGCAAAGATATGTCAAAAGTTATTTTTAGGAGAATTAAATATATGTATATAAAAATTGCAAAATTCAACTTTTTCCCTTACATAAATTTAGCAGTTGTTTTATTTTTTTGTATTTTTGTGCTGTTATACCACAGAGCAAGTATGAAAACATCCAAGGATAGATATCGTCTTTTAAATTTTAGCTATAAAGTCGTGCATGTTATTGTGCCTAATGAGCAATATGATGAGCTGGCAGGTCGCATTGATGCACTTAATCAATGCAGTAATCTTACTTGTGGAGTATTTCGCTTTGTTGCGTATAAGAAGTTTCTAAGAAATACCTCTTCGCTTCATCCGATTATTGCCGAACACATTGGAGATAACAATTTGTTTGTCAGATTGAGGGGTGGAGTAAATCAATATTTCAGATATGGTTATGACTATGTGGATTTAACAGCCGATGCCGATGTTGTGGAGGCGACAATTGCAGAATTCATCAAAGCAATCTGCAAAGATATACTTGGGCTCATAGATATCAAGATAGCCAAACTTGCGGAATCTCCCCAGGAGAATGAGGAGAAACTTGTACTATCTCAAAAAGCAAAAGATAAATACACATCTTATTATAACCAGGCCGGTGCAGAAAAGGGTGTATATAAAAGGGTCTTGTCCGGAACGAATTCCCAGAATGTGCAGATATACCTCAAGCAGGTGCCGATAATATACTACAACAAACCGACTATGCGTTATGGCGTAGAGATATCGGTTAATGACACCAAAGTGTTGTTGTATATCGGAGATAAGACACAGTCTATATTATATATGGCTGCGCTCGTCAGATTTAAGATGGGGCAACCGCTCTATCTTCACGAGCTATACCGAAATTCGCACGGCTTACGCTCTGTTTACAAACGAGAGAAGACGTATAAGTGGTTTGCACGAATATTTAATGATCTATTTGGTAGAACGTCATCTTTCGAGAAGTGGGCAAACCCTATTCGAGATAATCAACCGACACCGAGGATTGGTCACGACTTTAACCAAGCCAAGTCGGCCATTGAAGCTAAATTAGAAGCTCTCTTTGGTGAAAATTTAGCGCTTGCTGTTGATATTTGTTGTTTGCATATTGATTCCGATGATAAGGGCGATACCTATTATACATTTAAATGCAATCCTGAGGATATTATTTTAGACGAGACGGCTAAAAAGTGGAGTATTTTTTTCAAAAAACTCTATTCCCAGCGCTATTAGATAAAAATAGCGTTTTTCTCGATTTTTCAAAATTTTATATACCTATAAAAATTTTATAGGAGTTATTAGTTTGACTTACCTTTGCAGTGTGGTTCCGATAGTGACATACCACACTGCTTTTTTTGTAAATAATATAGTATAATAGGAGGAATAGATTATGGGAGGGACATCAAGACGAAAAGAAGAAATTATGGCGTTCAATGACTTTGAAAACCCAACTTGGGTTACGCCGGAGATAGATAATAGCGCGCAGCTTACACTTCACAAAGCAATCGAGCAGATTGTGGATATAGCCCGTGGATCAGGGTTGAATGATGAAGTATATAAGATAGCTGCTCGCCCTATTGGCTATATATCCAATAGGCTAAATATTAGCGAGTTGCAGGCGGTGGTTTTTGCGGTAGCAATGAGTATGTACTATGATAGTCGCATCCAACTTACCGATATTGCTCGCTGTTTGGACATAACCCCTCTTGCTGCCATTCCGTTGATGAATGATATTGAGGAGTTATGCCGATTGCGCTATTTGCAGAGTAAGCAAGATGATGGAACAACCATTTATTGGGTGCCATCAGCAACATTGAAGGCGGTGCAATGCAACGATGAAATTTGCACAGCCCACTCGAAAGTTGCCAACACTGAGGCTTGGTTTGCTGAACTAGACTCACTTTTTACCGAGCGAAACAATGGAGAGAAGACATTCGACATGCTCTGCAATGATGTCAAGTTCCTTTTACAAGACAATCCAGAATTGCTCTTTGTCCAGCAATTCCAATCTATATGCAACGAGATGAAGGAGGATAGCCAGATGCTCTTCCTCTTGTGTTGTAATATGCTCGTTTCCGACTCGGTGCAACACATCACTTCGGGTTGTTTCCGCACCATCTTTCAGTCGTTCGAGTGCCGAAATCATAGTGCAGCACTTTCGAAGGGCTCGCATCCGCTGATTAAGTTGGGCTTATTGCGTCTTGCAAATTGTGATGGCGTTTGCGTAAAGGACACTTACGAGTTAACACCGAAGGTGATTAAGGAGATGCTTTCGGAGGTAAAAGTATCTTATAAGCAAATTAAGCCAAAGGGTGTTATCCGCCACGCCTCAATAGTCAAAAAAGATATGTTCTACAACCCAGAAGAGATGCGCCAAATTGAGCAGCTTACCTCGCTCCTACAACCCGAGCGTTTCGCCGAGGTGCGCAGTCGTCTTCGCGAGCGGGGTTTCCGCAGTGGGTTTGCCTGTCTGTTCTATGGAGCGCCAGGTACTGGCAAGACCGAAACTGTGTTGCAGTTAGCTCGTCTGACAGGCCGCAACTTGGTAGAGGTGAATGTTGATGAAATTAAAAGTAAATGGGTAGGTGAAAGTGAGCAGAATATCAAGGAGGTATTTGCTCGTTACAGAAATATGGTGAAACTATCGAAGGTTGCACCTATCCTATTCTTCAACGAGGCAGATGCCATCTTCGGTAAGCGTCTTGAGAATATCAGACACTCGGTGGACAAAATGGAGAATTCAATGCAGAATATCATACTTGAGGAGTTGGAAAGCCTTGATGGTATTTTAATAGCCACAACCAACCTTACTTGCAACCTTGATGGGGCATTTGAACGCCGTTTCCTCTACAAGATAGAGTTCAATAAGCCGACGGTTGAGGCAAAGAGCTCTATTTGGAAGTCAATGATACCTGAACTTAATGAGGTTGATGCCCGTGCGCTTGCCGAGCGTTACGATTTTAGCGGAGGACAAATTGAGAATATCGCTCGCAAGAATGTTGTAGATGCGATTCTTACAGGCGAGGAGGTGTCGTTTGACACTATTGTTCGTCACTGCAATGCGGAACAAATAGGCGGCAATGGAACAAGAAATCGAATAGGTTTTTAATAATTAAAGAGACAATACTTCTAGTTTGCAATAAATGAGATATTTATAGATATGAGTAGTAAGTCAATAGAAATGTTAACAGAGGAGCAACGCAAACTGCACGAAGAGTTTACCCGTTGCCAAAATTGGGAAGAGGTTGAGGAGTTTTTGAAAAAAGTGGAAATGATTAATGAATCCCAAGAAAATAATGAGATACCTTATTACGATATGACATTAGAAGAGTATTGCAAAAAATACAATTGCAAAACATTAGATGAGGTAATGAAAAAATATGGATTTTAATGCTTATAAATTGTATGAATAAAGATGAATATTTTACCGTAGAGGAGTTTTCTAATCAACTTCACGCATATATAGACAGACTTGAAAAAAAATATAAAAACAGCAACCACTACAACTATGAGCAAGAACACAGATTACAAGATTAAGAATGTCGCAGTTTCTACAAACGGACGAAACGAAATTTACTTCGATGTTGAATGGGAAGGTGACGATACGCTTGACTGCTATGAATTAAGAGTATTAGACCAGCACCGCAACTACTTGCAGAGTGCCGGGTATGCAGCACACAATCAAAGGGTTATAGTCAAGAACTATGACTTGGGGTTAAAACATAAAGCACTTTGTTCCGAGGTTTTTCACATTGAGCTAGTAGCCGCCGACTATGTTGAGAGAGAGGAGGATCTAAAGTGGCGTGTCTTGGCGAGCTACGAGCCAATCTTTGTGGACATATACTACGAGTATCATATGTTCCATAAGAATGTGTTGGAGATTAGAGAGCCGAAGAAGGAAAGTCCAGCGGTACACATCATATGATTGAGATTGCCAAGGAGAAAGGTATTCCGGTGTGGGTGGTAAAGCACCCATGCATCGCAACGCTTGAACATTTCAGTTTAGAAAGAGTATAAACCCACATAACTTTAACAGCCTTGTCAATAAAGAGTAACATAGATTTTGTTTTAACTAATCTCTACGACCCAACCATAGAGCAATCTTAGTTTGGAAGGCTCAACCGATTGGATTGTGCCATCGCAATAGTTAATCTATTTGTAGACCAAAGATGGGAGGAGGAATGTTATCATTTTCCGGCAGAGTGTCTCGACATCTTACGCAAGGAAATAGAGATTTTAGAGTTAGCTATTGCTAATGACGCTGTGGCCAAAGATAAGGAAGAGATGGCTAAACTCGCAGTGTGGAATGGCTATGAGATATTGAGAACATCATTATCATTGTAGCTTTTAACCAGTTCTAAATTTATAAAAGAATAAAAACAAATAGATTATGGCGTTTTTGAAAGAAGATGGAAGTTTGGATATTGAGCGTATCAATAAACTCCCTTTAGAGGAATATATGGATATGATGGGAGATTTAACACAAGAACAGGTAAGAGAATATGTAACCAAATTGCCCATCAATGAATCTAAAGAACCAATGAAGGCTGTTATTGTTGATTACACATTAGAAGAAGAGATAGAACGAGGTGTTGTTATTGCTGAAGACTTAATAAATAATTTGAGAAAAAAAACGAATGAGCAAACGTCTAAACAACAACAAATATATCAACGATATATTCAAAAAAAAGGTATTTGCCAAGAATATAAAGATATTATAGATTATTTTATCTATTTACATGAAGATGAATTAATAAATGAATTACCAAAAGAATCAATCAATATCTTGAAAAAAACTATTTTTTTATTAGAAAAAATGTTGAAAAATAATGAAGATTTAACAATAGATAAAAAAATAATTGAAATGACAATTAATGAAGGGAAAAAAGTTATTAAAACAAATTACAGCACTTTACCCAATTGCTCTATAAATGAAGATGGATCTATTGATTTAACCAACTTCAATTTACTTAATGAGTCAGATCAGGTGTCAGTAATGTCAACTTGGAATCAAGAACAGATTATGTCTTATTATATGCAAAACTCAATATCAGAGGAAGAATGCTTTGCTCCTGTTCTTGAACTAATAGATGATTTAGAAAAATTAGAAAGGAGTGGACACAATTTTTGAGATATTTATAGATATGAGTAGTAAGTCAATAGAAATGTTAACAGAGGAGCAACGCAAACTGCACGAAGAGTTTACTCATTGCCAAAATTGGGAAGAGGTTGAGGAGTTTTTGAAAAAAGTGGAAATGATTAATGAATCCCAAGAAAATAATGAGATACCTTATTATGATATGACAATAGAAGAGTATAGACAAAAGTTTAATACCACATCATATGAGGATATGAAGAAAAAAATGTGGATGTAATGTTACAAATTGAGTATTCAGAAAAAGCTACAGAACAATTAAATGAGATTATAGAAAATCCTAACTGAAAATGAGCGAGTTCGCCAAATGAGTGAGTGGAGTGTTGAGGAACAAGAACAATACTTTTGCCCAAATGGGACAATGACTCTTGAAGAATTTAGAGCAAAGGGACATCAAATAATTAAGGAAGAATATAAACGATTGGGCTGGAAGTAAAGAGTTAGAAATATAGTAAGTTAAACCAAAAATAAAGTTTAGAGATTATGAGTTATTGGATCCCGTGTCAGAATTGTGGCAAAGAGTTGCCTTCAGATTGGTCGTGGTATGTATGCGACAAGTGTGGTTTTAGAGTATGCCCTTCGTGTTTGGGTAGTCACAGAGGCCCTTATTCATCGGGTGGATTTAAGTGCAGCCAATGTGCATTTGGTTATATGAAAGAGAAGTAGAATCCATTGGTAAGAAGTTTTCTATTATAAATATGATATATAAGATATTGGATTTTATTAGTTTGCTAATAATAAATTCAGGAAAAATTCTTACCTTTGATACAAGTTAAAGACTAAAAATGGTAAAATATGGCAAAGGTTAATGTAAAATTAGAACTACATTACGGATATTACAGCAACTATATGATATCAGCAGTACATATATTAGTCCCACAAATTGAAAAATCTCTTGCTAACAAAGCGGAGTCTATTTGTGGCAATTTAACCGCTATGCACAGAGATGATCATCAAGATGAGCCTGGCTTATCAAAAGTATTAGAGTGCTTAAAGTTTTATTTTAAGGAGGATATATATAATGATTTACGTTATTTTCTAAATACTGGAGCTGATGTTAATCTTCGAAATAATATTGCACATGGTTTATGTACTATACAACATTTCATAAATCACGGAGCTTATTTATGGTGGCTAGCATTGAAAATGTACTTCTGTGAAGATGAAATATTTAGGTCTGGCATAGATGAGTAGTAATAGTATTTATTAATATCGAAAGTCGATCAGTGTTGCGATACAAATTGTTGGAAGAATCCATATGCAATGATACATTGAGCATACAGAATGTTATGGCATTCCGTAAATAGTAATACACAGTGAGTGTCGTGTGAGTGCAAATTACAAAACAGACACAACTCTTTGATAATTTGTGCATAATAGAAAAGTGTAGAAGCCCCGGCGGATTCACGCAAAAGAGAAGGTCAAAAGCCTTCTCTTTTTGCGTGAATACATATGTTACCCACCCCCTAAATCCCCCGCCTGTGCGGGGGACTTATATATTCTATTGCTATGTGGAGCCATAAGGTGTCCTTGCTTCGGCTGCGCCAGTTATCATTTCTATTTTATCTTCATATGCAAGCCTACCTCTGGCTATTTGGGCGGGGTGGTGCAAAAAAATCGTCGCAAAAGTATCACCGAAAGAAAAAATCACTATCTTTGCATCACATAAGGAGCCTTTACGGACTACGCGTTACGAAAGGTGAAAAGGGAATCCAGTGAGAATCTGGGACAATACCAGTTGCTGTAAATCCCACTCCGTCAGGAGTTTGTTTATCGCACTCTTTGCCACTGATTGAAATCGGGAAGGCGTGATAAAAGGGATAAGTCAGAAGACCTGCCTTGTGTTTTAATGGATTGCTACCTACTGGGATATGGGTTGAAATCAACATTTTTTAATTGCTATTATTTTTTAGCCAAACGAGTATCTAGAACGAGGGCTTTCTGTACCTTGTCGTTTCCTCGTAATTACTTCGGCACACACGTGTGCTGTATTGGGTTGTAGGCTATTGGTATGTGCAATTAAAATCTATTTAATTAGTTGTATTATAACCCATTGTGAGTATGGATAGCATCCAGACCAATAGCTACAAGCAGGATAACCACATCCTCAAAAGTAACTTGTGGAAGTTTTTCAAGGCGTTGCGAGCACAGGCAAATCCCATCTATTGTCTGCTTGTTTCAAGCCCCATTTCGTATGCGTGGATTACAATTATCGACAAGTTGGATTCTACGATTCAGAAGCGTATCTCAATCGCACAATTTGTAAATGCACTCAAGAAGATGCCTTCGACAGGTAAATACTATCGTTTAAGCATCAATACCTATAATTTCAATACGCTCGGTAAGCAGACCTTCGAAGCGTCGTTTCAGCACGAATTGTCGTTCGAGATTGCAACCACCCTACTTCCTGCAATCATAGCCAACCATTGCGTGGAGGCTTGTGCCCGAGGCGAACGATTCGAACTAACGCCTCAAATCAAGAATCAATACAAGTTTAAGGCGAAGTACATCGATGAGCTGCAGTCAATTATAGAGCAGTGCAATAAAGCTATAGAGGGATAATCACTAAACGAAATAATATAAACTATGAAAAACTATTATTCAGCACCGACCTTTGAGGTTGTAGATATTGAGGTTGAGCAGGGCTTCATCCTCTCGAGCGGACAACAAGAGCCATCACCTTGGGAAGATATGTAAAATTTAATACCTATAATATTATGAAAAAGAGTTTGTTTTTTGCGATGGTAGCAACTTTGTTTGTTGCTTGTCAAAAGGAGAATTTAGTGTCATCAACCGCCGAGGAGTCGCTCGTCGTTACGGGATACTGTGACGCTCAGAGTCGTACAGCATTTGGCACGCCAGATAGCTCGGAGATTCCGTATCGTTGGTCGGCTGGCGACTACATTTGGTTGGGAAATAATAGAAGTTCTGCCATTGCGGAGGAGTGCACCTTGGCTCAGTTTGAGTTTAGGGGAGGTACTGCCATAGTAGGCACTGGTCACATATTCTACAATATGACTGGTCAGGCCAAAAGTGCCAAGGTGCTCTCCTCGCAGACAGCGGATGGTAATCTCGGAAATGATGGAGACTTCGGCTACGCCACATTGGACGAGTATGGCTCGTTCTACTTGGAGCACAAGAGTGCGTATGTTTGGTTCGACACAAAGAGCAACGACGCCGATATGCCAAAGCTTCGCTCGATTACACTTTCGACCGAGGGCGTGGCAATTGCGGGTGAGCGCATCTTCAACTACTCGGATCAGGCGTGGGATAGCGCAACCGCGAACGGCAGTTCGGAAATCACACTCAACTTCGAGGGCGGACACACGCTGTTGTCGGCAAATGAAGGCGTTATGGCGGCTATGGTAGTGCTTCCTGCCGAGGTTGCAGGCACAAAGCTAACCATCACCTATACCTTTGATGACGAGAGTACCTTCACTGAGGAGAAGAGCCCGTCGAAGAATTTTGTGAGTGGAGCAACACAGCGCATTGCAACCACAATCAGCAAGAGCGATTTGAAGCAGAAAGAGCCTGAACTTGGCTACGAATTGCGCATTCTCACCTTCGAGGATAAGGATGCAAAATTCGAGCCTTATACCTTAGATTATGCAGGCGTTGAAATCAGCACTTGGAGCGACTTGGTAGATAATCCGCAGTATATGGGCCCTCTCACATATGGCGATTGTATGTCTGCTATGTATATGTGGTACGACGAGGGTAACACGGAACTTATGCACGTGTTCCCCGACAACTATGCGTATTGCTTCTGGGGCGGTGGCCACGCAATCTCGAACTATTGGGGCGAGGGCTATACCGACGAGGATAGAAACAAGCACATTGCAAAGTATTATGGTCAGGACTATGTTGACCAGTGGGCTGGCCAAGCTGGTGCAGATGGCTTTCTCGGTTGGTTTAACGTACAGATGATGGCCCCTGTGGCACCACATTCGGGCGATAACTTTGTGGTGCACTATGGCTACAAAGATTTCTTCAACTACATCGAGAATCTTCCGGAGATTTCGTTTGCCGATGGCGAGATGCGCGTGATAGACCATATGTATGTCACCAACACCAACTATACACTCAATCAGCTCGTGAACGGAGTTAAGAGCGAGGAGGGAAATAGCTTCGGCGGCAGTTGGGAAGGCTTGACCGACGATGCGTGGTTGAAGGTTGTTGCTTATGGCTTCGACGATGTAGATGCCGACGCATATGCCGAGCCTATCAGCCAAGTTGAGTTCTACTTGGTGAAGGGCCAAAATGTGGTTACCGATTGGCAGAAGTGGGATTTGTCGTCACTCGGCAAGGTTGCAAAGGTGCGTTTCAACTTCCTCTACTCGGACGATATGGGCGGAAAGTACGGATTTACAATACCGGGATATTTTGCTTACGATGATATTGCTGTTCGATTCGAAAAATAAGAGATGAAGCGATTTTTAGGATATTTAGTTTTAGGGTATTTTTTGTTGGTATCCTCGTCTTGTAACATAGACGAGGATATCACTGCAGATTTAGGTAAAGGCGAATTTTATCGTGCCAGAACAGCAGAGTCGAAGGCCGATTGGAACAAAGTCTACGAATATACGCCTGCCCCAGGGCAATTCATCAACGAACTGAAGACTGGCGGCTTCGACGGCACGCAGACAACGCCAGAGACAGCAATTGCTTACGCCGAGGCGCGTATGTCGGAGGTGGATAACAACGGTAATCCCTATCCTAATTGGGTGTCGTTGGGAGGTTTTGGCGGCTACATTGTAGTAGGCTTTGACCATAGCATCGACAATTCGGGTGGCTACGATATAGGCATCTTGGGCAACTCGTTTAGTGGTTCATCCGAGCCGGGTATTGTATGGATTATGCAAGACGAGAATGGTAATGGCCTACCCGACGATACTTGGTACGAATTAGCTGGCTCGGAGACGGGTAAGCCCGAAACAATTCAGAACTATGCCGTAACCTACTATCGCCCAAGCGAGCCAAAGCAGCCCGTCAAATGGACCGACAATCAAGGCAATAGCGGCGAGATTGACTACCTCAAGCAGTTTCACCGCCAAGATTACTACTATCCATTGTGGATTGAGGAGGATAGTTATACTTTGACGGGTACTTGCCTCCAGGCACGCAACTACGACGCTTCGGGCAATGGCTCATATTGGGTAAATGTGGAGTACGATTGGGGGTATGCCGACAATTTCAGCTCTATTGACCGATTGACTAACGATGCGAATGCTGGTGCCACAGCCAGTGCCAATCACTTCAGAATCTCGGATGCGATAGACTCGAATGGCAAGCACAAGCATCTCGAATATATCGACTTCGTGAAGGTTGTTGTGGGCGTTAATGCCAAGAGCGGATGGTTGGGTGAGGTCTCGACCGAGGTGTTCGGATTCTACGATTACCACATTAAAAAAGAGTTGTAGCAGATGAGAAGTATTGTCAGATATATTGTGTTGGCTCTGCTCGTGCTTCATACATCGTGCATGAAGTGGGAGTATGGTTTAGTCGAGGAGTTCGACTACTCGGATACGAACGGGTTGTTTATATGCAATGAGGGTAATTTCCAATATGGCAATGCTACCCTATCGTACTACAACCCCGAGACCAAAGAGGTCGAAAACGAGATCTTCTTTCGTGCCAACGGAATGAAGTTGGGCGATGTTTGCCAGTCGATGATTATTCGCAACGGCGTGGGTTGGGTTGTGGCAAACAACTCGCACGTTGTCTTCGCTATCGACATACACACATTCAAGGAGAAGGGGCGCATCGTCAATCTTACCTCACCACGATATATCCACTTTATCTCGGACGAGAAGGCCTACATTACACAGATTTGGGACAACCGTATCTTTATTGTAAATCCCAAACTATACAAAATTATTGGCTATATCGATGTGCCAAATATGACAATGGAGAGCGGCTCTACCGAGCAGATGGTGCAGTATGGCAAGTATGTTTATGTAAATTGCTGGTCGTACCAAAATCGTATCATCAAAATCGATACCGAGACCGACAAGGTTGTCGACGAACTTGTCGTAGGTATACAGCCAACATCGTTGGTTATGGATTGCAACAACAAACTATGGACTGTTACGGATGGTGGATATGAAGGCTCACCATATGGTCACGAAGCACCTTCGCTCTATCGTATTAATATTGACGACGGCAAATTCGAGGTGGAGAAACAGTTCCGTTTCAAGTTTGGCGATTGGCCATCGGAGGTGCAGCTCAATGGAGCAAAGGATAAACTCTATTGGCTCAACGACGATGTTTGGATGTTGGATTTAACCAAAGAGAATGCTCAACCCGAGGTATTCTTGCCTTATAATGGTACGCTCTACTACGGTCTTACGGTATGTCCTCGTACAGACGATGTCTATGTGGCCGACGCCATTGACTATGTGCAGCAAGGAATGGTCTATCGCTACTCGAAGGATCGCGAACTCATCGATAGTTTCTATGTGGGTATTATCCCTGGCGCATTTTGTTGGAAATAGAGTGTAAAGAACTATGAGAAAGAGTTTACTAATACTAATCGTTGTTCTTGTACCCTATTTCGTGATGGCACAAGATAACCAATATAAGGATTGGGCAACTAAGGGCATCCGAATCCCTGAGGTGCCGGTCTATGGTCGCAGACCGATGAAGGAGATAGGTACGCAGCAGACCAAGTTCGACTCGGTGGTGCTTAAAGAGAACATCTCGCTCTCGATGGCAGATGTCTTAACCTTCAACTCTTCGATATTCGTGAAGAATTACGGCCGTGCAACACTCTCGACCGTGGCTTTTCGTGGCACATCGCCATCGCATACGCAGGTGTCGTGGAACGGAATGAAGATAAATAACCCCATGCTCGGTATGACCGACTTCTCGATGATTCCGTCCTACTTCATCGATGATGCTTCGCTCTTGCACGGCACATCGTCGGTAAATGAGACAGGTGGAGGTTTGGGCGGCTCGGTTAAGCTCTCTACAAAGCCTGCTGATGCAAACGGCTTTGGATTGCAATATATTCAGGGCGTTGGCTCGTTCAAGACCTTCGACGAGTTCTTGCGTCTGACCTATGGCAACAACCATTGGCAAGTATCCACTCGCGCAGTATTCTCCTCTTCGCCTAACGATTTTAAGTATCGCAACCACGACAAGAAGATAAATGTCTACGACGAGTATATGAATATCGTAGACCAATACTACCCTATCGAGCGTAACCGCAGTGGTGCCTACAAAGATTTTCATCTCCTGCAGGAGGTCTACTACAACACAGGCAAGGGCGATAGAATTGGACTCAATGCGTGGTACATAAACTCCAACCGCGAGTTGGCTATGCTCACCGTAGATCACGGCGATGAGACCGACTTCGAGAATCGTCAGCGCGAGCAAACATTCCGTGGTGTTGTGTCATGGGACCACATTCGCAAGAGTTGGAAACTCGGAGCAAAAGCGGGTTACATCTATACCTGCATGGCATACGACTACAAGCGCGACTTGGGTAATGGCATAATGGCTCATATGACCCGCTCTCGCTCTCGCATCAACACCTTCTATGGTCAGGTAGATGGTGAGTATTATATAGGCAAAAAGTGGCTCTTCACAGCAAATCTCTCACTGCATCAACATATCGTGGAGAGCGAGGATAAGAATATACTTCGCCAAGACGGAAATAAAGCCATTGTAGGCTACCGCAAAGGTCGCCCCGAACTCTCGGGTTCGGTCTCGGCAAAGTGGCGACCAATAGAACGTTTGGGTATGTCGGTGGTTATTCGCGAAGAGATGTTTGGTCGGGAGTGGACTCCGATAATACCTGCATTCTTTGTAGATGGCGTGGTGTCGAAGGCGGGTAACGTCGTTGCCAAAGCCTCCGTATCGCGCAACTATCGTTTCCCGTCGCTCAACGACCTCTACTTCCTCCCTGGCGGTAATCCCGACCTCAAGAAGGAGAGTGGCTGGACCTACGATACTGGGCTTTCGTTTGCCGTTGGCAAGAAGGGAGTCTACTCGTTGAGTGGCTCGGCAAGCTGGTTCGAGTCGTTCATCAAGGATTGGATTATCTGGCTACCAACCACCAAGGGATTCTTCTCGCCCGACAATATTAAGGATGTTCACGCCTACGGAGTGGAGCTGAAGGCAGACTTGAATGTCATCTTTGCCAAGGAGTGGCAACTCGGCTTGAATGGCACATTCTCGTGGACTCCGTCGATAAATTGTGGCGAGCCTCGCACCCCTGCTGACCAATCGGTGGGCAAGCAATTACCCTACGTTCCCGAATTATCGTCGAGCGTTACAGGTCGCCTATCGTGGCGCAGATGGTCGTTTATCTATAAGTGGTGCTACTACTCGGAGCGATTCACTATGTCGTCGAATGATATATCGCTTACGGGCAAACTCCCGCCATACTTTATGTCGAACATCTCACTCGAAAAGGTGTTGGTATTCAAGTGGGCCGACCTCTCGCTTAAAGGCACAATCAACAACCTATTCAACGAGGAGTATCTCTCTGTCTTGTCTCGTCCAATGCCAGGTATCAACTTCGAGATTTTTGTGGGAATAACACCTAAATGGGGAGAGAAAAAATAGTATCTTTGCACTATGATTGAATATAGCGTAGAGGAATTTACCGCTTCGATAGCGGTCGACGAATATATCCGCAGATTTCGCGATGTGGCTACCATCGAGGGCTACTGCCGTAGTTGCGAAAACTATGGCAAGGGTTGGGGATGCCCACCCTTTGACTTCGATGTGGAGGAACGGCTTTGCCAATACAATAAGATAGAACTGATTTCAGTAAAAATTACACCGAAAGAGGTAAAACTACCTATCGGCATCGCCCAAGAACTGATTCTACCCGAGCGCAAACGATTGGACAAACGTCTGCTCGATTTGGAAAAACAATATAACGGTTTGGCGTGCTCCTATGTAGGCAAGTGCTACTATTGCGCAGAAGATGCTTGCGCTCGTCTATGTGGCAATCCTTGTCTCCACCCACAACTACTCAGACCATCGCTCGAAGCCTACGGCTTTGATGTTGCTCGCACAACCGAGGAACTATTCGGTTTACAACTGCACTGGGGCAAAGATGGTCTACTACCCGACTATCTGATAATTGTCTGCGCACTCTTTCACAATAGCGTCGAGAACATTCTTCAAAAACATCTGCACAAATAGTCACTCCGAAATGGGTGACTTTTTTTATATAGGTATTGTGCAATACACGAAATTATTTTCACTTTTAATGCGCGAATATTTGTTTGTGTTAAAAAATATGCTTAACTTTGCGTAGAAATTACACAGCTATCACTATGCAAGAGCACTACACATATAAATCTCCTCGCCCTACAGTGGCGAAGGGTTGTGTGATATTCGGCTGTAATGAGTCGAGTATCAAGGTGCTTCTTATTCAGCATTGTATCAAGGAGCGTATCTGCTTCGAACATAATTTCTCTAATAAACTTCTTAAACTTGGCATTCTTGCCGAGGCCGAACCCCGACCGAAAGGTGCGCCAAGTAGATTTCCCAACAAGTATCGGTTCAATCCGAAGTGGTATATTGATTAGAAGAATAAAGGTTTTAGATTGGAGTTTTAGTAGGTAATGATGCCACCCTATCGGGTTAGCGTCATCGTGTCACTTAGACTTTATTCTGAAGATCCTTTAGGATTCTTTGACCGAACTTGCATTTGCGTAATATTTACGCAGTAATTATAGTATAAACCTTAAAAAATTAGAACTATGAAGACAAGAATTTTTAACCTCATCATCATCGACGAGAGTGGATCAATGCAAACCATTAAGCATGCTGCAATTAACAATGTAAACGAGACAATCCAAACTATTCGTGCTGCTCAGAAGAAGCACGAAGACCAGGAGCACTTTGCTTCACTTGTAACCTTCAACGACGATGTGAAGTGCATCTATGAATGCGTACCCGTGGAAGAGGTCAAGGAGTTGACATCAGAGACATATATGCCTGCATGTTGTACTGCATTGTATGATGCAATGGGTATCTCTCTGAATGCGCTTCGCAAGAGAGTTGCCGAGGCCGACAAGGTACTTGTAACGGTTGTTACCGACGGTTACGAAAATGCATCAAAGGAGTATACAGGCAAAGCCATCAAGGCGCTTGTAGATGAGCTCAAAACCAAGGGATGGGTGTTCGCTTACATGGGTGCAAATCACGATGTAGAAGCGGCGGCAGCAACTATATCTATTACCAACGCGATAAGTTTCGAAGCATCTGACGCTGGTGTGGTAGAAATGAGTACGGGTGTTTGTTATAGCCGTAGTGCGTGGTATGACGACATCGCAAGTGGCAAAGAGGACTCAGAAGAGGCAAACAAGAGCTTCTTCAATAAGTGGTTTAATAAGTAGCCTAATTGCCTGTCAGGCGCAAAAGCATTCAAAACAAGGACTATCATGATTAAATCAGGAACTGCTTATTGCTAAATTTCAAAACTCCCTCGAAGTTTTGAAGAATTATTCTTAACTTTGAGGGGGTATAAAACAGAACTTAATATGAAATGATGAATTACACAAAAGATAGAGAATTCAACCTAGAGCGCTTTGTAGAGGCGCAAGAGCAAGAGTACACAAATGCCCTTGCTGAGATTCGCGATGGCCGAAAGCGTTCGCATTGGATTTGGTATATATTCCCACAAATCAAAGGCTTGGGACATAGTTACAATAGCGAGTACTATGGTATTGAGTCGCTCGATGAGGCGAGAGCCTACCTCGAGCACGAAGTGCTAGGTGCGCGCCTCCGCGAAATCACCACTACCCTATTGCAGCATCGAGGTCGCACAGCCGAGGATATACTTGGCGGAATCGACGCCAAAAAGGTGCGTTCGTCGATGACACTCTTTGATGTTGTCTCTCCAAACGATATCTTTGCAGAGGTTATCAAGAACTTTTACGGTGGAAGTAAATGTAGATTTACGCTTCAAAGATTAGGGGATAAACTAAAATAAAAATCAAAATCAACAACTATGACACACAAACTTTTTATCATTATCGCGGTGTTGGCACTCGTGGGATGTGCTGGCAGCACACGCAAAAACAACAATAGCACCGAGCCTTCAGCAACTGAAAGTATTGCCGAATTAACACCCTTAACAGCTGAAGAACTCGCAAAGGGTATCATAACAGACGAATCGGGAATGGTGACTGCCACTCCCGAGCTATTGGCTAAAATCAATATTGGACGATACACTCAATATGGACTTACCGAGGTAGAGAGTCTAGATCCATTTGTTGTGGTCTCGAATGAAGAAATCACTCTCAAGGATCCCGAAACTGCCAATGGCGGATTGAATGGCATTCGCTTCGAAGGCTGGGAAGCAAAGGAGTGGTTGTGCAACAACTATATCCGCTCGGTACGCCTCTATCTCGACGCATACTATCTCGGACTTGTAAAGAACGAGGCATTCGATAAACACAAAGATGCTATGCGTGGTAAATTTGCGGTTTGCCATATCGAGCCTTTTATAGGTGGAGGAGCTTGGTTGTATGTTGCATTTGTCGAAGACCCAAGTTTCTCGCTCCGCTTTTGGGTGTATAGTTTCGTTCGCGAGGATAACCCGGCCACCGTTGAAGGATATGACGTACGTAGCGCAGAGATGTTCGACGAGCCTATCGGCCTTAATTCTGAGGAGCTTAAGGCCGCAGTAAAGGAGGACCCAAATCACCATCTTTGGTAGTGTAATAAGCAGATGATAAATATAAGCACGAAATAGAAGATAAGATACAATATGGAAGAGTCTAAAGATTTGGAATTGGAGAGGAGAAATAAACTCATAAACGAGCCGCAGGCAGAAATCAAAGAGCTTATCGAGATGCTAAAAAGCAAACTCAATATCGAGGAATCGCTTGAAGAGATTGTGACCGAATGGGGTCATCGCAGTAGTAGAGGACTTTTGTTTCGCTTGGTTGAGCCGTCGGAGGAGAGAATAAACTATATTATCCGATGCTGTAAGCGTCCTTTCGCTTATTATAGCAATAGATATAAGCTCCCTTGGGGAGATGTTTTGGCTAGCATTTGCATGTACTCAGACAAAGTTATCTTTAGTGAGGAGTCTTGCCCTTTCTGCGGAGAGAAGATGGTTGGCTTGTATTATAATAGTAGCTCTTGGTCTTGGAAGAATTTATGTGGCACTGCTGGAGCGATGGTTATATGCCCAAATTGCGCAAAACAATTAGCCTACGAAGGTCGTATAGAGAGTTAATTTTTCTACTAATCATTGCATTATGCAGTCAAACAAGAGAGTTCTATTGGGGATGAGTGGCGGCACGGATAGTTCTGTGGCGGCGATACTGCTGCAAGATGCCGGATACGAGGTTGTGGGTGTAACCTTCCGTTTCTACGAGAAGGATGATTGCACCGACTATCTCGACGATGCACGCGATTTGTGTAGTCGCTTGGGTATTCAGCACATAATATCCGATCAGCGAGAACTCTTTGAGTCGACCATTATCGACTACTTCATACGCGAATATATGGCAGGACATACGCCTGTACCTTGCACCCTGTGTAACAACCACTTAAAGTGGCCTCTACTACGCCAGATTGCCGACGAGATGGGCATTTATTACTTGGCAACGGGCCACTATGTTCAGAAGCAAAAGATTGACGGGTTTTGGCATATCACAAATGGAGCCGACGAGGATAAAAATCAGTCATTCTTCCTGTGGGGATTGCCTCAGGATATCTTGGAGCGAATGGTTTTACCTATGGGCGGTTTGACCAAACAACGAGTTCGCGAGATAGCCGAGGAGCGCGGATTTGCAAAAGCAGCACGCAAGAAGGATAGCCTCGGAGTCTGCTTCTGCCCAATGGATTATCGTTCATTTCTGCGTGATAAGGTTTCGGCAGAGACCATCCAGCGAGGTAAATTCGTAGATACGGATGGCAATTTCGTGGCCTGGCACGAGGGCTATCCATTCTACACTATTGGACAAAGGCGAGGATTGGGTATCGACCTTAATAAAGCGGTGTTCGTAAAGGAGATTGTGCCTTCGGAAAACAAGGTCGTGCTTGGTGACATAAAGTCGTTAGAGCGCACGGAGATGCGCCTAAAGAATTGGAACATAGCAAACCCATCGCAACTGTTTGGCAAGAACGACATCGTCGTAAAAATACGCTACCGAAAACAGGAGAATCGTTGTTCGGTCACACTCTTACCTGACTCTACCCTACTTGTTCAGCTTCACGAACCATTAACCGCCATTGCCCCCGGTCAAGCAGCCGCCTTCTATCGTGACGACATTGTTTTAGGCGGTGGAATTATTATGGAGGAATAGCACAATTTGTCTGTGAACGTATTTATGCTTGGATATAATCAGGTTCATCCTCATAGTCGACCTCATCCATCACATCCATACGTGCAAGATTCGAAGTTCCCTCTGATGTAATACCACCCACCATATTTACAAGAGAATTCTTCAGGAGTTCTCTTCTTTTTTCTACAAATTCTTTAAAATCCTTTATATCAAGGCTCACCTGTGGTGGTATAAGCTGCAATTGAGGGTTTATATTCTTTTCTTTTATCCAATCAGCCAATGACTGCTCTTGCTTGGAGCGATTCAGGGACTTATGTAGCAACTGAAGGTTTTGTATCGTATTCCAGTTGCGAGCATTTGTGTAGAATGCATAATCATCGTCACTCATCCAGCTCTCTTTTGTCTTCGATTCTGTCAATTTACGAAAGTAACCCTCAGGATGCATATGATCCTTGTCGAAATCTTGGCTATAATCCAAGTGCGGATACAGTAGCGATAATATAGCAAAGCAGTCGTTATGCTCCTTCTCTGTATCCAACAAGATATTGATATAGTCTTCTGTGAACGACAAGTTCTTGCTTGGACTCGACTTAAACGCCTCTTTTATTTCATCGAGAGGAAAATAACCGTGACCGATATTAGTTTTCAAGACTTTGCGAATATCACCCAACACGGTGTCGGTTTGGCCACCAAAGACGCGTTTTAGCAATGACATACACAGCCATTTTCTCATAACGCTCTTCTCTTCAGTGTGTCTTATTGGATTGTTGATATCTTTAATATCATTGTGGTAAATATAGTAAACCAGCGGAATAATAGCGTTCTTTGCCTTGAAGTTAGACTCATTAAAATGCCAACTATCAAGCAATGTGAATGCATCTGTAATTGCATTACTGATCTTGTCCCAGTTGTTTTCAAACTGGCATACTACATTCTTATCGAGGTTCGCCACCTTAAATTTGATATTCTCTCCGAGTAGAACCAAACAAGTCTTTAGGATTAAATCGGAGTCGATGACAAAGTATGATTTGCCAATTCGATAGACCTTTTTAATTAACTTCTCGAACTCATCTCTAGCATCTTTCACCACCCAATTGGCAGTGATAATCGACATTAAAAGATTCGAGAAACTCAAAGTTGTACCACCACTATTGGTGCGGATAAATATATCGAGAACCCTATCTATTCTCTGCTCATCTTCCAAATAATAGTTTATCGATTTATCTTCAAAGATTCTTTTGTGCAAAGTGAGCAAAGTACTTCTAGTATACTCCTCTTTTGCCCAACCTTGTTCAATAACATAATCCCAGATATCTTCATTTTTGGCGAACTTTAGAATATCGCCAACCTTATACCATCTTGCATCTGGATCTTTCGACAATCTATCAAGCTCATCTTTTGTCAAGAACCTAAAGTCGTAGACCATTTTCCTCTCGTTGTCAATAGGAAGCGGCGAAGCGAGGTTTAAGTATAGATGTCTGGTAGGGAAATTCTTCTCTGAATATTCCCATCTCGCATTTGGCGTTTTGTAGGCATAACTTCCCCTGAGCCCAATATATAGACTTGTAAGTCGTTGCTGACCATCGATTATAGCACAGAAATCCTTAAATCCACCAACCGTATTTCTTGGTATATTGTCGGCCTGGTGGAATTGCACAAATTGTGTAAGGAATGAATAGAACTTAAAGTTGTCTTTTATGCTAGCATCCTTTATCTCCCAAAACATAAATGAATTGATGGGATACCCTCTCATTATACTGTCAAACAGAACTTCTATTTGGTAGCTCTTCCAAACAAACTTTCTCTGAATAGCAGGTATTAGGTAATCGTTATTGTCTATCTTATCAATTGCAGTTTTGATAGTAATTGGTGCAATAAATCCAGCCATACGTACAATATTTAAGGAATTATATTGTCAAAGTTACTAAAAATATCCACACTGCCATAAATTTTGATCTCAAAAAAATATAGTTCGCACGTTTATTCTCATTTTTTTACTAGCTGAATAGAGCATTTTTAGTATCTTTGCGCGCAAATTAATAGTTAGGCTATGTATCCAATTAAATTCAAACCACAACTCAAGGAGAATATATGGGGCGGACAGCGTCTGCTCGAGATTAAGAAAGGTCTATATCCTCGCACTACCGACAAGACAAAGGCCTATGGCGAGAGCTGGGATATTTCGGGCGTTAAAGGGTCGATTTCTAAGGTTGCAAACGGCTTCCTCAAGGGCAATAATTTACAGGAGATTATCGAAGTCTATATGGGTGAGCTTGTAGGCGAGGAGGTATTCGAGCAGTTTGGCTTGGACTTTCCGTTGCTTATCAAGAACCTCGATTGCAACGACACTCTATCGGTGCAGGTGCATCCAAACGATGAGTTGGCTGCTGAGCGTCACGACTCGTTTGGTAAGACCGAGATGTGGTATATTGCCGATGCTGAGGAGGGTGCAGTAATATACCTTGGCTTTAAGAATAAGAACATTACTCGCGAGGAGTATATTCAGGCAGTAGCCGAGGGCACTGTAGAGGATATTCTCCAGGCCGTGCCTGTAAAGAAGGGCGATGTATACTTCATTCCTGCAGGTACCGTTCACGCCTTGGCAAAGGGTTTGAATGTTATCGAGATTCAGCAGACCTCGGATATTACCTACCGTATTTTCGATTGGAATAGAGTTGATAGCGAGGGTAAGTCGCGCGAGTTGCACACAGCGTTGGCTGTAGATGCAATCGACTTCGAGTCGGGTGTCGAGGAGTGTCGTCGCACCTATACCGCCGCTTCAAATAAGGAGGCAAATATCGTTGAGTGCGAGTTCTTTACTACCGATATGCTTGTGGTAGATGGCGTGGCGGAGTTAGACTACTGCAAGCGCGATTCGTTCACTATCTACATGTGCATCGAGGGCAAAACCAAGGTAACACTCGACAATGGCTCGACCGAGACACTTCGTACAGGCGAAGTAATGCTCATCCCAGCTATCGCAAACGAAGTTACAATCGAGGGTAAGGCTCAGATTCTGGCAAGTCACTTGTAGTATGAACGAGTGGTTTAATCTTGCACGCAGATCGCTTTGTGCGGGTCTGCTCATTGGTTGCGCTGGCTTTGCCTACTCGATGACAGGCGGAGTTGTCGGAGCGTTCTTGTTCTGCTTCGGCCTCTTTGGCGTATTGTACGGCAAATGGGCACTCTATACGGGCTATGCAGGCTCTTTCGCTTGGCGCGATAAGAAGGATTGGGGAAGATTGTTCTACATCCTTGCGGGTAATCTATTTGGCGTCTTAGCATTGGCTGCAATACTTGCAGTATCGAGCGAAGCAACCGTAACAAAAGCAAACGAGGTGGTATCGAAGATTATTGCCGACCGCACATCGTCGGAGTGGTGGCAACTCGTAATTCGTGGCATTGGCACTGGTTTTATTATGGAGATTGCCGTGCGCTACGGTCGTGAGGCTAAGTATATGACTCTGTTGCTGGGCGTTCCAGTCTTTATCTTCTGTGGACTACCCCACTGCGTTGCCGACATTTTCTATTATGGCGTTGACTGGTTTACACAAGGAGGCTCACCGACAAGCTATCTCGTTCCGTGGGTATTCGCTATAGTCGGTAATCTTATAGGTTGTAACATACCACGACTACTGACCGTCGAAGAGTAAAAAATCGAGTTCGTATGAACTCGATTTTTGTTTACCACTCCGATGAGTTGTATTTATCTTTAGGAGCATTTGGAACATTCGGGAAGAATGTATGACCCGTCTTCTTCTCAATCTCTGCCACCGACATTGTCTGTCGTGCTGCGCCACCCTTGTGCTCAAACCAAAATCCTACGCACTGAAGCTCGCTTGCCGAGCAGTTGCCAACCCACTTGCCGCTATTACCTTTCTTTGTGCGAAGGATGACCTTGTAGTAGTGAGTAGGAACTGCGCATGCTTTGCCATTACCCTTATTATCGTAGGCATAGCCATATCCAGGCTCGAAGTGTGCACCAGTGACCACATAGAGCGTATCCGAGCACATCCATTTTCCGCGCAAATCACTCTCTAGTGACTCCCAAGAAGCACCATTGAGCGACTGCAACTGCGGAGTCATATTCGTAAAGTAGAACGTCGTAGCGTTATCCTCGTTCGAAGCCAAGCGATCTGCCGAAGGAAGCTGATGACCGCGCGAATGGCTATATGACGAACCACCCTTCGGATAGTAGGCATTATAGAGGTTTGGCTCATACTCATCAGCTATGCAACAAGGGTCGTAGCTCCAAGCATTTGTGCGCTTGCCTCCACCCTCGGTATAGCACTCGTGAAGCGGATACGCCACCCACAATGCACAAAACTTCTCTCTATCGAAGCAAAACGAGTAGTTGCGCAACTTTTTATTCGAAGGCAACTTGTCGTGAATGCCATACTCCCAATTGAGGTTAGTCACCATCGTAGGCATCTCGGCCCAGCCACTAGTATTGATAGTTGGAAGAGCCGGCGGAGTTGGTATTTCATCCTCCACGAATGCCTTCTGCGACACTATTATAGCCCTCTTAATATTATACTGCTTGTTCGTGATAGTTATCTGACCACTACGTTTCTTGCTCTCCTGCGAGGCCTCGGCTGTAACCTTCACCCAAAACTGCTTGGTCGGCTCCACCGTGATCCAATCGATGTTTGGAGTGATTTCGTAGTCGAAGTTGGCGAGTATCTGAATATCCATTTCGCCACCCTCAGTACCAAACTCTATCGACTCGGGGCGGATTTGAAGATATGGCACAAAAGGCTTCTCGTCGCCCTCTGTCGAACACGCAACAACACTGCATAGCGCTAATAGGTATACGAATATCTTCTTCATCGCTTCTCGAGTTTTACAACATTCTCAACGTGATGAGTATGCGGGAACATATCCACAGGCTGAACAGCTACAATGCGATACATACCGCTCATCAACGCCAAATCGCGTGCCTGAGTTGCAGGGTTGCAACTTACATAGACAATGCGCTCGGGTGCTGCGTTCAAGATAACATCAATAACAGGCTCATCGACACCTGCACGAGGTGGGTCAAGAATAATCACGTCTGGGCGACCATTCTTGGCGATGAAGTCGTTGCTCAAGACCTTCCTCATATCGCCTGCGTAGAATACCGTGTTCTCGATGCCGTTAATCTCGGAGTTAATCTTTGCATCCTCGATAGCCTCGGGCACATACTCGATACCCACAACCTTCTTGCAACGCTTTGCGCAGAAGTTGGCGATTGTTCCGGTACCTGTATAGAGGTCGTATAGAGTATCGCCCTCTTTCAAATCGGCAAACTCGCGAGTAACCTTGTAGAGTTCGTATGCTTGCTTCGAGTTGGTCTGATAGAACGACTTAGGGCCAACCTTAAACTGCAAACCCTCCATCTCCTCCATGATATGGTCCTTACCCGAGAAGCAAATAGGCGTAAGGTCGCCTGTCGAATCGTTCCACTTCTCGTTTACAAAGAAAATGGTAGAGGTAATCTGCGGAAATGCTTCATTTACAGCTGTAAGCAACGCCTCAATCTTCTCCTGGTCGTACTCGTTAAAGATGACCGAAAGCATAATGTCGCCCGTCGATGCGGTGCGGAGAATCATTCCACGCATCAAACCTTCGTGTGCTCTTGCGTTGTGGAACGAGTAGCCGTGCTCGATGCAGTAGTTCTTCAAGAAGTTGCGAATCTCGTTCGATGGCGAAGCCTGAAGGTGGCACTCCTCGATGTCGAGAATCTTGTCGAACATATTCGGGATGTGGAAGCCCAATGCTGGCTGCGGTGCAATATCGCCCTGCTCTGCAATCTCCTCGTAGGTGAGCCAACGGCGGTCAGCAAAGGTATACTCTATCTTGTTGCGGTAGTAGAGCTGCTGCTCCGAACCCAAGCAAGGTCGCACCTCGGGAATATCGAGCTTACCGATGCGCACAAGCTGGTCGCACACCTGCTGAGTCTTGTAGTCGAGCTGAGTCTGGTATGGCAGATTCTGCCATTTGCAACCACCACACACGCCAAAGTGCTTGCATACAGGCTCGCAACGCTTCTCCGATTTGCGGACAAAGTTCACTACTCTACCCTCCATAAAGCGGCGGTGCTGCTTGGTAATCTGCACATCTACAATATCGCCTGGCACGGTCATCGGCACAAATACCACCACGCCATCGTGGTGTCCCATAGCCTTACCTTCGGCTGCCAAAGTTGTTATCTCCAACCCCTCAATAAATGGGTGTGGTCCTCGTTTTCTTGCCATAAAATCGTTGTTTCGTTATCTTTGGGACAAAGATAGTAAAAAATGCAGAATGCAGAGTGCAAAATGCAGAATTAGTTAGCACTCTAGAGTTGAAAGTTGAGCATTGAGAGATTTTAACACCAATATAAGTAAACGAGAGTGTTCGAATTTGAACACCCTCGTTTTGTTTTTGGATTATTTTCGTGTTGTTGTGTCGGGAATCCAATGAAGAAGTGAAAGATCCCAAGTGTCATATTGACTGTAGTTCAACTTTGTTGGATCTGCATCTTTCGAAGCAAGTGTAGCGTACAGGCCATATTGTATAAAACACCATTGTGTTACACCTGTCACACCATTTTCATCTCTTCCGTCGGTTTTGCATTTTGCATTCTTAAAGCTCCTTTATTGAAATCGCTACTCCACCACCGCAAGCGAGGCGAAGAGTGAGTTTTGACTTAGCAGTTACGGTCTTCTTAGTAACAGTATAAGAGTGCGGATTGTCGAGATAGTGAGCATCCTTGCCGTCGGCATAGATGGTTGCCTCGTACTTCTTGCCCTTCTCGAGGAAGTCGAACGAAATAGGAATCTCGCGAGCATTCTCGTCGGTGATACCGCCTACAAACCATTTGTCCGTGCCCTTAGCCTTACGCGCTACGACGATATAGTCGCCTGGCTCGGCTGCAAGGTAGCGACTCTCATCCCAATCTACCGCAACATCCTTAATGAATTGGAATGCAGCAGGTTGCTTCTCGTAGTTCTCAGGCAAATCGGCAGCCATCTGCAATGGCGAGTACATCGTGAGGTAGAGACCGAGCTGATTACAGATAGTAGTCATCACGCAGCGGTCCTGCTTCTTCTTGCTTCCGCCCTGATCCTTAAACTTCAAGTTCACAATACCCGGAGTGTAATCCACAGGACCACCCTTCAAGCGGGTAAATGGCATAATGGTAGCGTGGTGAGGGTTGATACCTGTGCGAGCATTAGTATAGTACTCGGTACCACGGCACGCCTCGTTGCCGATGAGGTTCGGATAGGTACGGCACAAGCCTGTAGGGCGGATAGCTTCGTGGGCATTCACCATAATCTTGTGCTTGGCAGCCTCCTTCACGGCATAGAGATAGTGGTTTACCATAGCCTGGCTAAAGTGATGATCGCCAAGAGGATAGATATCTCCAACGTAGCCACTCTTCACGGCATTGTAGCCATACTTATTCATCATCGAGTAGGCCGCCTCCATGTGACGCTCGTAGTTACGAATCGACGACGAAGTCTCGTGGTGCATCATCAGTCGCACACCCTTCGAGTGAGCATATTCATTCAACGCCTTGATATCGAAATCGGGATAAGGAGTTTGGAAATCGAATACATAGTCCTTCTTGCAGCCAGACCAATCCTCCCAGCCGACGTTCCAACCCTCGACCAACACCTGATCGAAGCCATGCTCGGCTGCAAAGTCGATGTAGCGACGCACATTCGCGTTGTTTGCTCCGTGGTTCGGACGAGGTGTAACCTTTGTATAGTCGCTCTCGCCGAGCTTTACGCCCTTGAACTCCTTGGTGTAGTTCCAAGAGCTCTTGCCGAGCATCAACTCCCACCAAATACCGATATACTTCACTGGCTTAATCCACGAAGTATCCTCCAAAGCGCAAGGCTCGTTCAGATTGAGTGTGAGGTTCGAAGCAAGGATGCGGCAAGCCGAGTCTGCCACCTCGATAGTTCGCCAAGGCGAGTGGCATGGTGCCTGAAGCCAACCCTTATAGCCCCAAGCATCAGGTGTGAGATGTGAGGTAAAGACATTTGTTTTATCGTCGAGTTCGAGGTGCATACACGAATAGTCAACCAAAGCAGCCTCGTGGATGTTGATATAGAGACCATCATCCGAGCGCAACTGCAACGAAGTCTGCACACCCGTTGGCGAGAAGACCTTGATAGAGGCCTTACCAACATTAGCGCTCACCTCAGGCATACGCTGGCGAATCTCGCTCATGCGCGATGCGGCATACTCATACTCTTGAGTTTCGTAACAGCCTGGAATCCAATATGCCATATGGTCGCCAGTCATTGCAAACTCGGTATACTCCTCTTTAATCACGAAGTAAGCGAGTTTCTTCGACTTCTGCGCAGGGAACTCATAACGGAATCCCAAACCGTCATTGTAAATTCGAAAACGGATATTCACCAAGAATCCGCGCTCGTCGCGACACAACTTAACGAGCAACTCGTTGTAGTGGTTGCGAATCTTGCTATTCTCGCCCCAAACTGGAGTCCAAGTCTCGTCGAAGGTTGCATTCTCTGAACCAAGCAA
The DNA here is from genome assembly GCA_045614685.1 of Alistipes sp. Lineage (GTDB taxonomy): Bacteria > Bacteroidota > Bacteroidia > Bacteroidales > Rikenellaceae > Alistipes. The sequence goes on from JAZLDJ010000010.1 coordinate 32,072, forward strand.
CGAGAAACCCTTGCGCATCGAGTAGATTGTACGCTTGGTCGGATTGTCGTAGGTTCCGTGTGTTGCGTAGGCATTGTCCACAAACTCGAAGCCAAGTCGCGAAGGCTTGACAACCTCCTTACCCTTGTATGTCAAGGTATAGGTCGGCACTCCCCCATCGGCAAGACTAAATGTAGCAACAAGGTTGCCATCGGGCGAAGTTACTTTCTGAGCAAAAGTCGTAAGGGCACAGAGTACCCCTACGACCATTAATAATATCTTCTTCATTAGTTATTCAGCTTTTGTCGAGCAGTAGAGACAACGATGTGCGCCTCCGTCTGCCAAATAGAACTTGTATGGAACATTCTCGTTGTTGCAGATACACTTCTTATTAGGACAAGCCAAGCCTTCAATCTCGACGAGCTCGTGGTTATGAAGCGGCTCAGCGCCCTGCTCCGCCCACTGCAAGAGAGTGTAAATCAACGCCATACGCACAAACTTACCATTCTCCACCTGGCGGAAGTATGCAGCACGAGGGTCGGCATCAACCTCCTTTGTAATCTCATTCACACGTGGAAGTGGATGCAACACAGCCATCTTCTCCTTTGCCAAAGCCATCTTCTCGGTGTCGAGGATATAGCAATCCTTCACACGCTCATACTCGGCCTTGTCGGCAAAACGCTCCTGCTGAACGCGAGTCATATAGAGAATGTCCAACTCGCCCATAACCTCCTCGAGCGTCGACACCTCGCGATACTCGATGCCGTTCTTCTCGCATACGTCGTGCTTGATATAATCTGGCAAGCGCAACGAATCTGGAGCAATAAGAACAATCTTGGTGCCCTCATAGCGCGACAACGCCTTAATCAACGAGTGAACAGTACGTCCGTAGAGCAAGTCGCCACAGAAACCAATTGTAAGGTTATCGAGGTGACCCAACTCACGAGTGATGGTCAAGAGGTCGGTCAAAGTCTGTGTTGGGTGGGCGTGCGCGCCATCACCAGCATTGATAATAGGCACGCGCGACACTTGCGACGCATCGAGTGGTGCACCCTCGATATAGTGGCGCATAGCTATGATATCGGCAAAGCAACCTACAACGCGAACAGTATCCTCTACTGTCTCGCCCTTGCTCACCGACGATGAGTTTGCATCCGAGAAACCAAGAACATTGCCACCAAGCTCCATCATTGCAGCGGTAAAACTCAAACGGGTACGCGTACTTGGTTCGTAGAAGAGAGTTGCCAACTTCTTACCCTTGCAAACCTCGCTATATTTAGCACGATTGGCAATAATATCCAACGCCAACGCTACGATATCATCGGTCTCCTTGCGGGTAAGGTCGGTAGGATCTGTCAAATGTCTCATAAAATCTTCTTTTTAGGGGCTATTAGCCATTAGCTACTAATTTATTTGATCCAGCTCTCATCGCTTGGGTTGTTGCGGAATGCGAGGATGCGCTCCTGCCACTCAGGTGCAATGTAACCCTCCTCTGCAGCAACCTCTACGAGTGCGTCGAGATTCGACAACGAGTAGTTTACGGTGTTTGCTGCCTCGATACGCTCTACACCACGCTTCATTCCGTAGGTGAAGATGCTCACGATACCCAAAACATCTGCGCCAGCCTCACGCAAAGCGTCTACAACCTCGATGCACGAGCCACCGGTCGAAATCAAATCCTCGATAACAACCACCTTCTGACCCTTCTCCAACTTACCCTCGATGCGGTTTGCACGGCCGTGATCCTTCGCGCCACTACGAACATAGCCCATTGGCAAGTCCAAGATAGTAGCCACGATAGCTGCGTGAGCAATACCAGCAGTTGATGTACCCATCAACACCTCGCACTCAGGGAAGTGCTTCTTTACCAACTCAGCTAAACCTGCCTCTACCTGCTCACGAACACTTGGAGCGGTGAGGATAAGGCGGTTATCGCAGTAGATTGGGCTCTTGATGCCGCTAGCCCATGTAAAAGGCTGCTCAGGGCGCAAAAATACAGCGTTAATCGAAAGTAACTCTTTTGCAATCTTCTTTTCCATAGTCTTATATTAGTTTTAAGTTATTACTCTCCCAAAAACTCTTTGCAACAACGCTCATAAGCCTCTACAGGATTTTCAGCTGCGGTGATAGGACGCCCAACAACGATGTAGTCCGAGCCAATCTCGCGAGCCTGCGCAGGGGTCATAATGCGCACCTGATCATCCTTCGAGCTATCTGCAAAGCGGACACCTGGAGTGATGGTGAAGAACTCCTTACCGCAGTGCTCCTTCACGAGCGAAGCCTCGAGTGGCGAGCAAACTACGCCATCCAAACCTGCCTCCTTGGCATTCTCTGCATACTTTGCGATACAGTCGTTGATGGTTGCATCGATAAGCAACTCCTTCTGCATACGCTCCTGACTAGTCGAAGTTAGCTGAGTTACAGCAATCAACAACGGACGAGTACCATCCTCGCGAGTCAATCCCTCCAAGCCTGCACGCATCATATCTACAGTACCTGCAGCGTGAACATTACACATATCTACATCGAGACGCGAAAGCACGCTCATAGCCTTGCGTACGGTGTTTGGAATATCGTGCAACTTAAGATCGAGGAAAATCTTGTGTCCGCGCTCCTTAATCTCGCGAACAATAGCAGGGCCCTCTGCATAGAAGAGCTCCATACCAATCTTCACGAAGGGTTTGCGGCCTGTGAACTTATCCAAAAACGAAAGTGTCTGCTCCTTGCTGCTAAAGTCGCACGCAATAATTACATCCTTTGCCATAACTTATTCTCTTTTATTCTATTATTCCAATTATATCACTCAACTTCTCGATACCGAGTCGCTCCATAACATATGGCAACTCCTCGATAATATCCTTGCAAGCGTATGGGTTACGCAAGTTCTCTGCGCCTACCTGAACACCCGTAGCACCAGCCATCATCATCTCGACGACATCCTCAGCCGACGACACGCCACCGCAACCGATAACCGGAATCTTCACGGCGTGAGCCACCTGATAGACCATTCGTACTGCAATAGGGAAGATTGCTGCGCCCGAGAATCCACCCATCTTATTAGCAATCACAGGCTTTCTGCGAGCGATATCGATACGCATACCTAGCATCGTATTAATAAGCGTAATGCCATCAGCACCAGCATCTTCACACGCCTTAGCGATAGCCACAATGTCGGTCACATTTGGCGAGAGCTTGATAAATACAGGCTTTGTGGTAACTGCCTTAACAGCCTTTGTTACTGCTGCTGCCGACTCTGCCGATGTACCGAATGCCATACCGCCATTATGAACGTTAGGACACGATATATTTACCTCGAGAATAGCAACCTGCTCCTCCCTATCCAACTTCTGACAACACTCCACATACTCCTCGATGGAGAAGCCGCTGATGTTGGCAATAATTGGCTTACGGAAAATCTTGCGCAACTCGGGCAATTCGTGAGCGATAACTGCATCAACACCAGGGTTCTGCAAGCCTACCGAGTTAATCAAACCCGAAGGACACTCGGCAATACGAGGTGTAGCATTTCCAAAACGCGCGTCACGAGTAGTTCCCTTGAACGATATCGAACCGAGAATGTTAATATCGTAAATCTCAGCCATCTCCTTGCCAAAGCCAAATGTTCCGCTGGCAGGAATTACGGGGTTATCCAATGCAACACCGCACAACTCAACCGAAAGATCTCTTACCATATCACATCCTCCTTCTTAAATACTGGGCCCTCTTTGCACACACGCTTTGCGCCCTTTGTTGTCTGAATCGAACAGCCCATGCAGATACCAAAACCGCAGCCCATACGCTCCTCGAGCGAAACCTCACCATCGATTTCGAGACCCTGGGACAACGCCTTAAGCATTGGCAGTGGGCCACACGAGTAGAAGTAATCGGCCTCTACTCCACTCTCGGCAATGGCGTTGGTAACAAAGCCCTTAACGCCCACCGAGCCATCTGCCGTTGCTACAATCACCTTTGCGCCCAACTCTTCGAACTTCTCTGCATAGAAAATCTCCGATTCGGTATTAAAGCCCAACACTACGGTTACATCCTTGCCGCGAGCAACCAAATCGCGCGTAAGACGATAGAGAGGAGGCACTCCTACTCCACCACCTACGAGCAAAGGCTTCTCGCACTCGTGGTCGATATTGAAGCCATTTCCACAGCCAGTCAACACATCGAGCTGGGTACCCTCGGCCATCTGCGACATCAAATCTGTGCCTTTACCTACTACCTTATATATAATAGTAAGCTCACCCTCGTCGTAGTTGCAAACCGAGATTGGTCGGCGGAGATATAAGCCATCGAGGGCAATCTCCACAAACTGTCCTGCACGAGTAACGCCCGACACATCACCTGCGAGATGCATCTCGTAGATGAGAGGTGTCAAGGCATCGTTTTTTGTTACGGTTAGGATAACTTTCTGCATAACCTATTTTGTTCTATACTCGGCATCAATTGTCGATACACCGAGTGTAATCTCCTCCAATACATCGAGCAATGCGCTAACAGTCTCGAGTGCAGTGATAATCGAAACATTGTTCTCCACTGCAGCATTACGAATCTCGTAGCCGTCGAGACGTGTATTGTGCTGATTTACATCGATAGTATTGATTACATATCTTACATGTCCCTTCGACAAACTCTTGATGATATCGTCACTACCCTCTCCGATCTTACGCAACGAGCGTGTACGCAAGCCGTGCTTACGCAAGAATGCTGCTGTACCCTCGGTAGCCTCCAAGTTGAATCCGAGATTGTAGAATCGGCGGATGAGTGGCAATGCTGCCTCCTTGTCCTTGTCGGCGATAGTGAGGAATACGGTACCATAGTTCACTACGGTCATACCCGAAGCCTGCAACGACTTGTAGAGTGCGCGAGTAAGCGACTTGTCGTATCCGATAGCCTCACCAGTAGACTTCATCTCTGGCGAGAGGTACGAATCTACTCCCTTAATCTTTGCAAACGAGAATGCAGGAGTCTTAACGAAGTAACGCTTTGGCTCCTCGCCGCATACGTTTGTAATACCTTGCGATGGTAACGACTCGCCCAACATTACGCGGGTTGCAATCTTTGCCATAGGCACATTGGTCGACTTCGAGAGGAATGGCACAGTACGCGACGAACGAGGGTTCACCTCAATTACGTAGACCTTATCCTCCGAATCCACGATAAACTGGATATTGTAGAGACCAACGATACCGATAGCGCGACCAAGGCGAATGGTATAGTCAATCATCAAATCCTTAACCTTCTGGCTGAGCGAGAACGATGGATAGACGCTGATAGAGTCACCCGAGTGAACTCCGGTGTGCTCCACGTGCTCCATAATACCTGGGATGAAGACATTGCCCTCGGCATCGCAGATAGCATCAACCTCAGCCTCTCTACCCATAATATATTTATCTACCAATACAGGCGAATCCTCAGTAACCTCTACCGCATTGTGCAAGTAGTGGCGAAGAGCCTGCTCGTTACCTACAATCTGCATTGCGCGACCACCCAACACGAAGCTTGGGCGCACCAATACAGGGTAACCGATATTTGCAGCGGCCTCTACACCCTCCTCGATATCTGTTACAGCCTTAGCCTTTGGCTGAGGAATACCAACCTCGCGCATGATAGCCTCGAAGAGCTTTCTATCCTCGGCTCTATCGATAGCCTCGATACCAGTGCCTACAACCTTTACGCCCATCTTCTCGAGTGGCTTTGCAAGGTTAATAGCGGTCTGACCACCAAGTGTTACGATAACGCCATCAGGCTGCTCCATGCGGATGATGTTCATTACATTCTCAACGGTGAGAGGCTCGAAGTACAACTTATCCGAGATGGTAAAGTCTGTAGAGACGGTCTCAGGGTTATTGTTGATAATGATAGCTTCGTAACCAGCCTCGCGGATAGTCCAAATAGCGTGTACTGTTGTGTAGTCGAACTCCACACCCTGACCGATACGGATAGGACCCGAACCGAGCACTACAATCTTCTTGCGATCGCTTACAATCGACTCGTTCTCCTGCTCGTAGGTCGAATAGAAATAAGGTACATAGCCCGAGTACTCGCCTGCGCAAGTATCGATAGTCTTGTATACCGGCTTAACATTGAGTTCCTGACGCAACTCGAACACCTCCGACTCGGTCATACCCCACAGCTGGCCGATAAACTTATCGCCAAAACCGATGCGCTTAGCCTCGAGGAGCACCTCGCGGTCACCCTTGTGAGCCTTGAGCTCGCGCTCGAAGTTTACGATATTATCAATCTTCTTCAAGAAGAACATATCAATCTTGGTGCGGTCGTAGATGAGCGAACGGTCTACACCACGGCGCAACAACTCGGCAATAGCATAGATGCGGTCATCGGTTGAGCGAGTGATATACTGCAACACGTCGGCAGTAGCCATCTCGTCGAACTTCTTGTGATAGATGTGGCATACACCGGTCTCGAGCGAGCGAATAGCCTTCAACAAGCTCTCCTCGATAGTGCGGCCAATACTCATAACCTCACCCGTAGCTTTCATCTGTGTACCGAGTTCGTTCGATGCCTCGCTAAACTTATCGAATGGGAAACGAGCAACCTTAGTGACGATGTAGTCCAATGCGGGCTCCGAGCAAGCAGGGCCGTTCGAGAGCATAATCTCGTCGAGAGTCATACCCACAGCCACCTTTGCAGTTACGCGAGCAATTGGGAAACCACTTGCCTTCGATGCCAAAGCCGACGAGCGCGAAACTCGTGGGTTCACCTCAATGATATAGTAATTGAACGAGAGTGGGTCCAAAGCAAACTGAACGTTGCAACCACCCTCAATCTTCAATGCACGGATAATCTTGAGCGCGCTAGTACGGAGCATCTGAGCCTCCTTGTCGGTCAATGTCTGACAAGGTGCTACCACGATAGAGTCACCAGTGTGAACACCTACAGGGTCAACATTCTCCATATTACAGATAGTAATCGCGGTGTCATTCTTGTCGCGCATCACCTCGTACTCAATCTCCTTGTAGCCCTTGATGCTCTTCTCTACCAACACCTGGTGTACTGCAGAGAGTGCCAAGGCGTTACGCATCAACTCGCGCAACTCCTCCTCGTTGTCAACGAAGCCACCACCTGTACCACCGAGGGTAAATGCAGGACGGAGTACCAACGGATAACCAATCTTCTTGGCAACCTCTACACCCTCTTCGATTGTATTCACAACCTCCGAAGGCAATACTGGCTCGCCCAAGTCGATACAGAGCTGCTTGAACAACTCACGGTCCTCGGCCTGCTCGATACTCTCGAACGATGTTCCCAAGATCTCAACACCGCACTCTTCGAGGATACCCTTCTTCGCGAGCTGTACGGCGAGGTTCAAACCGGTCTGACCACCCAAGCCTGGAACAATTGCATCTGGACGCTCGTAGCGAATAATCTTTGCCACATACTCCAACTTCAAAGGCTCCATATAAACCTTGTCGGCGATGAATGTATCGGTCATGATGGTTGCAGGGTTCGAGTTCACAAGGATAACCTCGTAACCCTCCTCTTTCAATGCAAGACAAGCCTGTGTACCTGCATAGTCGAACTCGGCTGCCTGGCCAATAACGATTGGGCCCGAGCCGATAACCATTACTTTCTTTATATCTGTTCTCTTAGGCATCTTTCTACTCCTCCATCAATTTAATAAACTTATCGAAAAGATATGCGCTATCCTGCGCGCCCGGAGCCGACTCCGGATTGTACTGTACCGAGAATACTCGCTCTGCAGTGCACTCGATACCCTCTACCGTATTATCGATTACGCTACGGTGAGTTACTGCAAGCGGAGTTGCCTCCAACGACTTCTCGTTTACGAAATAGAGCGAGCCCTGCGAGGTAATCTCGATCTTGCCACTCTCGAGGTTGCGTACTGGATGACCTCCACCACGATGAACACCATCAATGGTAGCCACCTCGGCACCATAAGCCAATGCAAGCAACTGGTGACCAAGACCTATACCAAAGATTGGCAACTTGCCACGCAACTGCTTGATCAACTCAACAACTACTGGTACATCTGCTGGTGCGCCCGGACCATTCGAAATAAGTACTCCGTGTGGGTTGAATGCCAAAATCTCCTCGGCTGGAGTGTTGAACGGCACAATCACCACGTTGCAACCGCGCTTGTTGAGCATACGCACCAAGTTCAACTTTGCACCGCAATCTACCAAAACCACATCGAATCGGTGGTTTGGAGTGCGCGAATACCAACGCTTCTTGCAGCTAACCTGCTCTACGGCGTTGTGTACCTCTGGTGTAGCAGCGATAAGAGCCAACGCCTCCTCCTTCGTCATCTCGGCAGGTACGATAGCTGCGCGGCAGCTCTTCGAATCGCGAATGATACGAGTGAGCATACGTGTGTCAATGCCGCTGATACCAGGAATCGAGTCCTCCTCCATCAACTCGGCGATGGTCTTTGTGTAGCGGAAGTTGCTCGGAGTCATACACTCCTCGCGTACCACCAAACCACCGATCGAGAGGTCGCGAGCCTCGAAATCGTCATCGGTAATACCATAGTTACCAATTGTAGGATAGGTCATCACCACAATCTGATTGGTGCATGCTGGATTCGACAGAATCTCCTGATAACCGGCCATAGAGGTATTGAATACGATGTCGCATACTGCCACTTTGTCGGCACCGAAACCATATCCATAGAACTCCTGACCGCTCTCCAAAACTAATTTTTTGTCTGGTTGTTTCATCTGTTCTAATATTTTGTTGTTATTTGTTTTCTCTCCAAACTTGCTTACCTCCGAAAAGAGTCAAGAGGCAACGTCCGTAGACCTCCTCACCGTCGAAAGGTGTAGCCTTACCCATCGAGACAAACTCGGCAGGGTCAATCTTGTAAGGCTTTGTGATGTCGTATACGGCGATATCAGCTCGCTCGCCCACACGCAAAGCACCGCCCAAGCGGAATATGCGACGCGGATTCTCCGACATCAGCGCAATTAACTTTTCGATTGTTACAACACCCTTGCGCACAAGGTGTGTATAGCAAATTGCAAACGAGGTCTCGATACCAACAATACCCATTGCGCTACCCTTCAATCCGCGAGACTTTTCCTCGGCGGTGTGCGGTGCGTGGTCGGTAGCAATTACCTCGATAGTTCCATCTTTAATTCCCTCGATGAGCGCAGCTCTATCCTCGGCTGCACGCAACGGTGGATTCATCTTGAAGCGACCCTCCTCCTTGAGGTCTGCGTCACACAATACCAAGTAGTGAGGTGCTGTCTCGCACGATATATGCTCGCACTTGCTCTTCGCCTCGCGAATAATCTCTACGCTCTCCTTTGTCGAGATATGACAAACGTGATAACGGCATCTCTCCTCCTCTGCCATTACCACATCGCGCTTGATTGGACCCCACTCACTCTCCGAGCAGATACCCTTATGTCCGTGCTGACGAGCATACTCGCCATCGTGAATATATCCTGCATGGAGGAGCGAATCATCCTCGCAGTGCGCAGCAACGATTCCATCCACTGCTGCAATGCGCTTCATAGCCTCGCGCATCAAGCCCTCGGTCTGAATGCCATTACCATCATCCGAGTATCCCACCGAGATAGGTCGCAAAGACTCTATATCGGCCAACTCACGTCTTTCACGTCCTTTCGATATTGTAGCAAACGGACGCACCTCGATTACCGCCTGCTCATCTATCATCTTCTGCTCAACAGCAATAGTCTCGGGAGCATCGGGAGCGGGCAAAAGGTTTGGCATCGAGCAAACAGTTGTCACTCCACCACGTGCTGCAGCCTTTGTTCCGCTGGTGATAGTCTCCTTTGCAGAATAGCCTGGCTCGCGCAAGTGAACGTGCACATCGGCCAAGCCATATGTAACTACGCAACCCTCTGCATCGAACACCTCGACGTGGCCGTCTACAATCAACGACTCGCCAATCTCGGCTATTTTTCCATCAGCAACAAGTATATCAGCCACGAAGCTTTCACCTTCGGCAACAAGCGTTCCGCCCTTGATTAACAAACTGTTAGTACTCATTTCCAACCCTATATTTACAAAACAGGCGACCAAACAGGCCGCCCGTTAAAAAGTTAATGTGTCAAAACAGTGATAGAATAGTTATAGCGAGAAATTGACAACAACGGCTGCGGGGCGGTTAATGCGCTCTCGTAGCCCTTTGTCGGGCAAGACATAATATCATGCAAAGCAATTCGCTTCATTACCCTATCTTTATTTTGTGCAAAGATAACATCTTTGCGTCAATTTACAAAGTAAATTAATATAAAATTTTCACTATCTTGGCAAAATTTTCACGCCAAGCTTAGCGTATGCTCTCTCGGCCTTAGCCAAAGCATCCTCAATTGAGGTGCCAGTTGCGAGAATTACACCAAAACGGCGATGACCTACAACCTCAGGCTTTCCAAAGAGACGAATCTGAACACCCTCCTCTTCGAGGACCTTTTCGATATTCTCAAACTCTACCTTATCGGTGTCTCCCTCTACAACAATCGCCTTCGAAGCGCTTGGTGCAATAAAGCGAACCGATGGAATTGGCAATCCCAAGACCGCACGTGCGTGAAGCGCAAATTCCGACAAATCCTGCGATGCCATAGTCACCATTCCGGTGTCGTGCGGACGAGGCGAAACTTCGCTAAAAATAACCTCGTCGCCCTTTATAAACATCTCGACACCAAAGATTCCGTAACCGCCTAATGCATCGGTGATTGTGCGCGCCACCTCTTGTGCTTTTGCATATGCAATTTCACTCATTGGCTGCGGTTGCCACGACTCGCGATAATCGCCATCTACCTGATGGTGACCAATAGGCTCAAGCAAGGTTGTACCACCAATATGGCGAACTGTCAAGAGTGTGATTTCGTAGTCGAAATCTACAAAACTCTCAACGATTACTCGGCCCGCTCCTGCGCGACCACCCTCCTGTGCAATATGCCAAGCGCGGTCGATATCTTCAGTCTTTTTAATGGTCGATTGGCCGTGACCAGACGAGCTCATAATCGGCTTTACCACACAAGGTATACCTATCTCAGCCACAGCGCTTTCGAACTCTTCGCGAGTATCTGCAAAGCGATAATTAGCAGTCTTTAAGCCACACTCCTCAGCAGCCAAGCGGCGGATACCCTCGCGGTTCATCGTGAGCCACACTGCATTAGCTGTAGGCGCAACGCGATAGCCTTGCTTCTCGAGCTCCACTAACACAGGTGTAGCAATTGCCTCCACCTCGGGGATGATAATATCGGGCTTCTCCGTTTCGATAATTTCGCGCAAGCGCTCACCATCAAGCATCGAGAGCACGTGACTACGATGTGCCACCTGCATTGCAGGTGCGTTCTCATAGCGGTCGAGCGCAATAACCTCTACCCCATATCGCTGGAGTTCGAGTGCTACCTCCTTACCCAACTCTCCCGAGCCGCATAGCAGGGCTCGCTTCGCAATTTTCGTAAGCGGAGTTCCAATCTTCATCTCTATATATTAATTAATGTGTTATCGAATAATAGTCTCTGCACGATCTGGACCTACCGAGATAATCTTTACTGGCACACCAGTCTCCTTCTCGATAAACTCTACGTACTCCTTGAACTCTACTGGGAAATCCTCGTAGTTGCGAACGTTGCAAATATCGCAGTTCCAACCCTTGAACTCCTTGTAGATAGGTGTGATATCATCGGTGCACTCGTATGGGAAGTAGTCGAGCTGCTTACCATCCAACTCGTAACCTACAGCCACCTTGATTGTAGGGAACTCGTTCAAGACGTCGCTCTTCATCATGATAAGCTCGGTAACGCCGTTCATCATAACTGTATACTTGAGAGCAACCAAGTCCAACCAACCGCAACGACGTGGACGGCCTGTGGTTGCACCAAACTCGTTACCAATCTGGCGCAAGGTCTCGCCTGTAGTGTCGAACAACTCTGTTGGGAACGGACCGCTACCTACGCGAGTACAGTATGCCTTGAAGATACCGTAAACATTGCCGATGCGAGTTGGAGCAACGCCCAAACCGTTACATACACCCGAGCAAAGGGTGTTCGACGATGTTACATATGGATAGGTACCGAAGTCGATATCGAGCAACGAACCCTGTGCACCCTCGGCCAAGATCGAGGTATCGTTGTTGAGAGCCTCGTTAACCATCTGCTCGCTATCTACGAACTGGAACTTACGCATAGCCTCGATGCCCTTGAACCACTCCTGCTCGTAAGCAGTGATATCGTAGGTGTATGCGTACTGACGAAGCATCTCCTCGTGCTTAGCCTTGAGAGTGTTGTAACGCTCGATAAAGTCAGGCATCAAGATATCGCCTACACGCAAACCGTTACGGCCAGTCTTATCCATGTAAGTTGGACCGATACCCTTCAAGGTCGAACCAATCTTGGTCTTACCCTTAGCAGCCTCGCTTGCAGCGTCGAGCATACGGTGGGTTGGGAGAATGAGGTGAGCACGCTTCGAGATAACCATGTGCTTCGATACATCTACGCCCATCTTCTCGATGTCGGCAATCTCCTCTGCAAGAATTACAGGGTCGATAACAACACCGTTACCGATGATGTTCATAGCCTCATCGCGGAAAATACCCGAAGGAACAGTGTGCAAAACAAAGCTCTTGCCCTCGAACTTCAACGAGTGGCCTGCGTTAGGACCGCCCTGAAAACGTGCAATAGCCTGATAATTAGGAGTCAATACATCAACTACCTTACCTTTACCCTCGTCACCCCACTGGAGTCCGAGTACTACGTCTACTTTTTTCATTTTATATTTGAGTTTTTGAAAATTCGCATTTTGCGGTGTAAAGATACAAAATTCTATTTTAATAGAAGGTGTAATTTCCCACAATTATTAACATTTTTTCAACCTGACAAAATTTACAACGTTTATTTTTTCATGAATGACAATTTACCAAACTTGCGATTTTACAGTAAAAACCCATTGGTATGTAAACGAAGACTGGAGTAAAGCCTCTCGAATGGCACAAGAGCATCTAGAATAGACAGTAGCAAGCGATAATTTATTTGCAGCCACTTGCACTAGATAAAGTCTATCTAGTATGAATTTTAAGAAATTTTTAATTTTTAATTTTTAATTCTAAATTTTTGTATTACCTTTGCCACCGCTTACGAGCAACGGATTGAGCTGTGGTGTAATGGTAACACAGCAGATTTTGGTTCTGTCGTTCTGGGTTCGAGTCCCGGCAGCTCAACACACAAATAGGAGGTCAATTGCCCTCCTATTTGTGTGTTTAGCAGTGTGTTACCCACCCCACCCACACCCCTCCTGTGAGGGGGCTTAATTTTATTAACACGATTGAATTAGTCCTCCTATTGTTGTGTTGAGCGATATACAACTCCTAACTACTCACTCCTCACTAATTTTAAAGCCACCCCATTTCGTAGTAGGTAACAATTTGCTCAAGCAGTTTATCGCGAGTTTGCGGTTGAAAATCGAGCTTAAGATCATTACCAAAGAGCTTGGCCATCATCTGCCAAAACCCCGCAACAAAGCCTCCACGAAACTCTTTGATGATATCGAAGGCTGTATAGTTGGTTTCGCGGTCGATAAGCTTTAGAAGAATCTTACCCTCGTAGAATGTCATCTTGAGAATCACAGGCTTATACTCCTTTATCAACTGCTTCTGCAACTCCTTCGAGAGTTTCTCTTGCTCTTTTGGATTCTTTACTGCGAGTAACTTGCGCTCCATATTATCCATCTCGGCACGCACCTTCTTTGCTAGCGGATAGACCTTTCTTACGGCGCGTACCATACGATAGTAACGACGTGTATCGGGCTTACGCGGAAACTTGTAGACGGGCAAAATATGCACCAGCGGAATGGTATCGCCTTTATGGATAGTCCACTCCTGATGCCAAAAGCCACGACCGCGTCGTTGGGCACGAACATTTGGCACAACGACGGCAAGAAGCAGCAATAATATGATTAGTTTACGTCTCATATTTTCTGCAAATATAACGATTTGGCAGAAAAAATCATTACATTTGCGACATAAAACAGATAAAAATATGAAGGAAGGATTATCTTTTACCGCCACAATGCGCGTTACGCCTGAGGTTACGGCCGAGTATATCGGCTCGGGCGATTTGGCCGTGTTGGCCACTCCTGCAATGTGCGCTTTGATGGAGAATGCAGCAATGATGGCTGTGGCTTCTCACCTCGACGAGGGGCAAACCACCGTAGGAACAATGCTCAACATCGAGCATATGCGAGCAACCAAGGTTGGCAAGGTGGTTACGGCTACGGCAGTATTGACCGAAATTAATGGTCGCGAACTAAAGTTCAACATCGCAGCGCGCGACGAGGTTGGTATGATTGGCGAGGGTACTCACAATCGCTTTATCGTTAATCGTGAAAAATTTATGTCTAAACTACAATAAACATCAACTAGAATGAAGAAACTACTCGTACTTTTATTACTATCATGCGCTTTTGTTGCTTGCAACAAGAAGGAGGAGCCGAAGCGCGATTACATTGTAGCGGCCTACATTTGGCCTTCGTGCCACGACGATGCTATGGCGCGCGAATATTTATGGCCTAATGGCGAGGGCGAATGGGAGGTAATCAAAAAGGGCAATCCGCGCTTCGAAGGCCACTATCAGCCACGCATACCATACTGGGGATACGAAATGGATAACGACCCTGCCGTGGTTGAGAAGTGGATTAACACAGCTCTCGAATATGGCGTTAATACCTTCGTATACGACTGGTACTGGTTCGACGGCAAACCATTCTTGGAGAGCGCACTCAACGATGGTTTCTTGAAGGCTCCAAGCAACGAGAAGATGAATTTCTATATTATGTGGGCCAACCACGATGTAAAGAAGAACTACTGGAACTACCACAAATACGGCGACGATGACTCGCAGTTGTGGACAGGCCGTGTAGATAGAGCCACTTTCGAGGTTATCGTAGAGCGCGTTATTCGCCAATATTTTGTGCGCCCTAACTATCTCAAGATCGACGGTTGTCCTATCTTTGGAATCTTTAGTATGGGACGCTTTATCGAAGGTCTTGGCGGCGAGGAGCAGGCACGCGAGGCTGTAGAGTATCTTCGCGCTAAGGTGCGCGAGGCCGGCTTTCCTGATGTCCACATCCAGGCAATGTCGGGTGGCCCGTCAGACCCTTCGCCCGAGAAGCTCGACAAGTTAATAAATCGCACAAAGGCAGTGGGTGCAAATAGTTGTGCACTCTACAATATGGGCGGCTTCAATGTCGATTATAAGGTGCATTGCGAGAATGCACGACAGATTCGCGAGAGCTTAGATGAGCATCTCGACGTTCCGGTCTACCCTTGCGTATCGGTCGCTTGGGACGACACTCCTCGTTTCCCACACAAGGGCGCCGATCACGTCACTCGTTTCAATGGCACACCAGAGAATTTTGCCGCGGCACTACGCCTTGCCAAGCAATATGTAGACGAACATCCCGACCAGTTTCCGCTTATCACCATCAACGCGTGGAACGAGTGGATCGAGGGTAGCTATCTTCTTCCAGACAAGGTGAATGGCTTTGCATACCTCGAGGCTGTAAAATCGGTAATGAAAGAGTAAGGTACAATACATATATAAGAATAATAGGGAGGCTTGGCGCTTCCCTATTATTCTTTTGTTTAGCGCTACCCTATCGCGCCGATATCTTGTACATTCCAGCCGACAGCACAATTTCGCTACCAACCTTGTCGCCACAACTCAATGTTGTATAACCCATAGGACAACGAACAACAGCCTCCGTGCCATTTGGTACAACAAGCGAGATAAGCAACTCTGCATCACTCTTCTCGGCACGCAACTCGATATTGCCCCACTGTGTAGGCACGCTACTCTCAACAAAATTCAAGCTTGCAAGGTTTGGCCCTACCGAAAACTTCTTGAATGCAGGCTCCACAGGCTCGATTCCGGCAAAATAGCGCGAAAGAATAATCAATCCTCCTCCACTCCAAGCGTGATTGTAGGTGCCGTGACCACTCTTGTATGTCATTCCGCGAGCGCCAGTATACTCCCAGCCCTCCCAAAGTGTAGTGTAAGGAGCAGCTACCATCTCGCCAAAACGCTTCTCCATACGTTGCAGAGCATCCTCGTGGTATCCCATCTTACACAACGCCTCCAAGACATACTTTTCCATATAGGTACTCGATTGGAAATGTTGCTTGAAGAATTTACGCATAGCCTCGTAGCGCTCTTGCGGAACGAATCCTGCCAACACCGCCATCGCCTGCACTCTATCGTCGGGCTCATCCTTGTAGCCTGGCGAGCGATATTGCTGCAACTGCTCGTTCCAATAGCGCTGATTGAACGCATAGCACATTCTATCATAGTATTGCTCGGCAAAGATTACGTCGGTATCGTGGCCCGTGATTCGTGCTTGCTCGGCCCAACCTTTCAGTGCAAGAGCATACCAGCATTGTTGCAGAGCTTCATGGTCGATATTTACGCCCCAATCGCCCCAATACCATCCGCCTTCGCGTGGCTTTACAAGGTCAGCACCTGCTCCTGCACCAACAGTCTCTCGGGATGGCTTCCACACATCAACCAAATAACGCTTTACGCCATCGTAGGCGAACTCGACACTCTCCTTGTCGCCACTTAACATATAATAGGTATAGAAACCATAGTAGCCTACCGCCGCCAACATCTGACAAGGCAACTCCTGTGCCCACCATCCCGGAATTGGCGAATAGAGCGTGCCATCCTCGCGCTGATGCGAGATAACCTCTCGGATAGCCTTGCGGGTAAGCAGATGAGCGCGCGAGTCGAAGACATAGCCCGACTGTCCAAGCTCTATCACCACATCACCCCACCATTGACCACGCTCACGGTCAGGACAATCCATATAGGTATCGCGCATATTCACATAGAGAGTGCGCTCGGCCTTCTCCCACAGCTTGTTGCAGAAGTCGTTGTCGCAGTTGAACGAGCCTACAAAATCGACATCATAGCCACTCTCGCGATACTTCAGTTCGACCACCTCTACTCCATCGGGGATGGTATATATCACAGCATGGCCATTGGTCCAAATTGGAGTTTCAAACTCCTGTTCACCTTCGCGCGCAATATATTCGGTATAGAACGAGCGAGCGCGACCAATCCAATAGTCGTCGGTGCAAATCTTTATGCGCTCACCACCCTTTGCTTTGATTTTGAAATATGGTGTTACATGGGCATTATATGGCAACTTGCAAGTTATTTCGTCGCCATTTCGCTCTATGCCTTCGTAGTCACGCAACTCACTCCAGCGCCATTGCGGAATTGGGCGCTCTTCGAAATCGCCCCAATCGCTTTTGCCTCGCTCAACGGCCACCGCTTTCGGCCACTCTCGACTATCTACATCGCGCGAAAAATCGATTGCCTTTCGGGCGTCGTATGCTACGTTTGCACCGGCAAGTCGATACTTGCGATAACCCTGCAAATTATGCTCGTTAGGGGCTTGCCACATAGCATTGTAACGCACGGCACTCCACGAATTATCGCTTACGATATGGTCGCTTTTTGTAGTTAAATCAAAATATAAGCCAGGTGTAGCTGTTACTCTGTGACTAAATGAGTTACGGCCGTAGTATTGCACCAATACAACCACCTCATTTTCGCCCTTTCTGAGGTTTAAACCCGAGGTTAAAACATCGCAATAACTACCAGTCGGCGAAGGGCCTCTTTTGAGTCCGCCCTCACGCACAACAAGTTCGCCATTCACCCAAAGCCAATACTTCGTGTCGGCTGCAATTCGCAGTTCAACTTCCTCGGTCGAGCTTAGCGAAAACTCCTTGTGAAAGCACTGCCAATCACCATCGGCAATCTTCTCGGATGTGGTGATAATCTGCGCAACTTTCTCTTCACTGCACGCGGTCGTCAGCATGGCCACAATCGTTAAAATTAGCAAAAAAGCTCTTTTCATAATCTCAAATATGGTTCTTCACAACTACAAATGTAGCAAAATTTCGGAAATATAAAGCGCGTCTCTACTAAAAATATAAATATTTTTACTATCTTCGCAGCCAAATTGGGAAAAACAAATACAACTATAACATGTTCGAAAAACTTACAGACCGCTTAGAAAGGTCGTTCAAAATCTTAAAAGGACAGGGACGCATCACCGAAATCAACGTTGCAGAGTCCCTCAAGGAGATTCGTCGTGCGTTGATTGACGCCGATGTCAATTACAAGGTTGCAAAGCAGTTTACCGACGAGGTAAAGCAGAAGGCTCTCGGCCAAAATGTGCTCACTGCTGTATCGCCAGGTCAGATGATGACCAAGATTGTACGCGATGAGTTGGCTCAGTTAATGGGAGGTGAGGCTACCGACATCAAGCTTAATGGCAACCCAGCAGTTATCCTTATTGCAGGTTTGCAGGGTTCGGGTAAGACTACCTTCTCGGGCAAACTCGCTTCGTTCATCAAGAGTAAGAAGGGCCGTCAGGTATTGCTTGTTGCGGGCGACGTCTATCGCCCTGCCGCTATCGATCAGCTCAAGATTCTTGGTGAGCAGATTGGCGTACCAGTATACACCGAGCCAGGAAATATGAATCCTGTAGAGATTGCCGAGAATGCTATCAAGCACGCACGCCAGAACAACTACAACGTTGTTATTGTCGATACCGCAGGTCGTTTGGCCGTAGACGAAGCGATGATGGTGGAGATTACCAACATCAAGGCTGCAGTAAATCCAAGCGAGACACTCTTTGTTGTCGACTCGATGACCGGTCAGGATGCAGTAAACACTGCACGCGAGTTCAACGACCGCCTCGACTTCGATGGCGTGGTTCTCACCAAGTTGGATGGTGATACCCGTGGTGGTGCTGCAATCTCGATTCGTTCGGTAGTTAACAAGCCGTTGAAGTTCATCTCGAGCGGCGAGAAGATGGATGCCTTGCAGGTATTCCACCCTGAGCGTATGGCAGACCGTATCCTCGGCATGGGTGATGTGGTTTCGCTCGTTGAGCGCGCACAAGCTCAGTACGACGAGATGGAGGCACGTCGCTTGAACAAGAAGATTGCCAAGAATCAGTTCGACTTCAACGACTTCCTCTCGCAGATTCAGCAGGTTAAGAAGTTGGGTAACTTGAAGGAGGTCGCTTCGATGATTCCAGGTATGGGCAAGATGTTGCGCGACGTAGAGATTGGCGACGACGTCTTCAAGCAGACCGAGGCGATCATCGGTTCGATGACACCACTCGAGCGCGAGAAGCCAGATATCATCAACGCTCGTCGTCGCGAGCGTATTGCCAAGGGCTCGGGTACAACAATGGCAGATGTAAATCGCTTGCTCAAGCAGTTCGAGGATATGCGCAAGATGATGAAGATGGTATCGGGTGGCAAGATGAAGATGCCGAAGGGTCTTCCTGGAATGCGACGATAACAAAAATCAAAGATTGCCAAGGCCGAAACCTTGGCAATCTAGTTTGTAGAAACAAAATATAAGCAGAGATGCACAAGAGTGGTTTTGTAAATATTATTGGTAATCCGAATGTCGGAAAATCTACACTGATGAATGCATTGGTAGGCGAGCGCCTCTCAATCATCACTTCGAAGGCGCAAACTACGCGTCATCGTATTATGGGTATCGTAAATGGCGACGATTTTCAGATTGTCTACTCCGACACCCCAGGAATTCTAAAACCTGCATACAAATTGCAGGAGTCGATGATGAACTTCGTGCGAGGCGCAGTGAGCGATGCCGATGTGGTACTCTACGTCACCGACACAGTCGAGGAGCAGAGCGAGCGCAATGCCGAAATTGTCGAGAAGATAAAATTGAGTGGTATTCCAACTATTGTGGTTATCAACAAGATAGACCTCACCAATCAGGAGAAGCTCGAGAAGATTGTAGCTGAGTGGCACGAGCGATTGCCCGAGGCGATAATAGTTCCAGCATCGGCAAAGGAGCAGTTCAATATCGAGGCTATCTTCTCGAAGATTCTCGAGAATCTGCCAGAGGGCGAGCCTTACTATCCGAAGGATACGCTCACAGACAAGACATTGCGTTTCTTCGCCTCGGAGATTATCCGCGAAAAGATTCTTCTCAACTACGACAAGGAGATTCCGTATTGCTGCGAGATTGAGATTGACTCATACAAGGAGGAGCCAACTATCGACCGCATTTCAGCAACCATCTATGTGTCGCGTAATTCGCAGAAGGGCATCGTAATTGGCCACAAGGGCGAGCGACTCAAGAAGGTGGGACAGCAGGCACGCGCCGACATCGAGGCTTTCCTCGACAAGAAGGTATTCCTGCAACTCTTTGTCAAGGTTAACGACGATTGGCGCAACAACGACCGACAGCTTTCACGCTTCGGCTACAACGACAACTAAAGAGTTTAAAGTACAGAGTTAAAAGTTAAAAGTTTGCGTAGGTTTGTAATCGGCATACTATTCATCATCTTCGCCATAACTTCGGTTGTGGCGCAGTACAATCGCGACTACTTCTTCTATGTTGGTCGTCAGCAGATGATGGAGAACGACTTCAAGGAGGCTATTCGCACCTTGAATGTATTGCTGCGTTTCGACGACAAGGCCTACGAGGGATATTTTCTACGCGGCATCGCCAAGTACAATCTCGATGACTTGCTTGGCGCCGAGGCCGATTTTACGGAGGCTATAAATCACAATCCAGTATTCACAACTGCGTTTACATATCGCGCCATAACCCGTTCGCGATTAGGCAACTACGACGATGCCTTAAACGATTTTCGCGAGGCTATAGATCTGCGACCAGACCTACCAAACCCATATTATAGTCGAGCCGTAACACGTCTTTTGAATCAACAATTCAAAGAGGCCATCGAAGATTTCGACAACTTTATCCATTACGAGAAGAAGGTTGCCGATGCCTATATCAATCGCGGTGTTTGCTATCTTCACCTTAAAGACACAGTGCGAGCCTATGCCGATTTCGACTTGGGCATTCGCACCAACCGCGAGAGCCCGAACGGTTATAACCGCAGAGGAGTACTCTACCTACAGCAGAACCGTTTGGCCGAGGCTGAACAAGATTTCGATATGGCCGTAAAGTGCGACTCCACACTCGCTATGTCGTTCTTCAATCGTGCATTGGTCTACAACGAAACCAATCGTCCAATGCAGTCGCTTGCCGATCTCGACCGAGTGATTCAGCTCGATTCCACAAGCTCGATAACCTACTTCAATCGCGCCATAATTCGCACACGCATAGGCGATTACAATCGCGCACTCGACGACTACAACAAGGTGGCAAACTACTCGCCCGACAATGTGTTGGTCTATTACAATCGCGCACTGTTACTCCAGCATCTCGGCGAAATCGAGCGAGCAAAAGCCGACTATACAAAAGCCATCGAGCTCTATCCCGATTTCGCAAATGCCTATCTTGGTCGTAGCCACCTGCGCTATCTATTGCGAGACTACAAAGGCTGGCGCAGTGACAAACAGATTGGTGAGCGCAAGATTGCGGAGTATAAAGCACGTCTGAGCGATACCACCTACTCTATCTATGCCGATACTACGCGTCGATTCGATAAATTGTTGTCATTCGATAGCAAGTTAGCTGGAGCTTCGTTCGAGCGCATCACATCGCGACGCACCAACAACGAACAGATGGCATTGTTGCCGCTCTTCAAATTCACATATTCACAAGACTCAACCAAGCAGACCGCTACGGCCAGCAAGTTCTATTCGCAGCGTGCCGAGGATTTCATAAAGCGACTCGACAATCCGTTGCTTGCTATCTCATGCCGCGATAGCAACATTGCTCCAGACTCGCTCGTTGCAATGAATCGCAGATTGAAGACCGCAGTGCGAACTGCGGCAGATGCAAACTTCGAACAGTTGTTCTCGCTCGCTATATCCGAGACATTGGTTAAGCAATACACAAATGCCATAAACAGCTACACATCAGCTATTCAGGCATCGCCAGCTAATCCGTTCGTATATCTCAACAGAGCGGCCACACGTGCCGAGATGATTGATTTTATCGCCTCGATTGACAATGCCTATCAGCGCATCTCCATCGAGAACGATCCTGCGCGACAGTTACATAACCGCTCTACGCGCACCTACAACTACGACGAGGCTATTGCCGACTTGACAAAGGCCATAAAGCTCTACCCTGGCTTTGCCTATGCCTACTACAACCGCGCAAACCTCCTCGCATTGTCTGGCAAACTTCCAGAGGCATTCGACGACTACACAAAGGCAATCGAACTGAATGCTAACTTTGCCGAAGCCTACTACAATCGCGGCCTTATACAGATATTCATGAAAGATACACGCAAGGGCTGCCTCGATATCTCCAAAGCTGGCGAGCTTGGTATCGAAGAGGCCTACGAGGTGCTCAAAAAGTATATGACTCATTAAACACTTAAATAAAACAAAACATTATGACTCAAACAATTCAAAGAAAACTCAGCGATTCGGCAGCTGCTCGTTGGACGGCTCTGCTCATCGTTTCGTTTACGATGATGTGCACCTACTTCATCACAGATGTTGCCGCACCACTCGAAGACCTTCTCACAAAGCCAGCTTCTGATGGTGGCTTCGGTCTTTGGACAGGTGATGAATACGGCATTTTCTCGGGTGCGTATGGCTATATCAACGTTTTTCTGCTAATGCTCTTCTTCGGAGGTATCATCCTCGACAAGATGGGTATCCGCTTCACAGGCCTTATGTCGTGCCTCTGCATGTTGGGTGGAACGGCCATTAAATGGTATGCTCTTTATGGCAACTTCGGTACAACAGAGATTTTCGGCACAGTTTACCACACTTCGGCACTTTTGGCTGCACTTGGTTTCGCAATCTTCGGCATGGGAGCAGAAATTGCGGGTATCACCGTAACCAAGGTTATTGCTAAGTGGTTTGCCGGAAAGGAGATGGCTCTTGCGATGGGTCTTCAAGTAGCAATGGCTCGTATCGGTACCGCTGCGGCATTGGCGTGCAGTCTTCCGTTTGCAAAGCATTTTGGCAACGTATCGGCTCCTATTCTCTTGGGCGTCGGCTTGCTCTGCATCGGTCTTGTATCTTATATTATATATTGTATAATGGATAAGCAGCTCGATGCATCGTGCGATAAGAGCGAGGGCTTAAGCAGTGAGGAGGATGAGTTCCGCTTTTCGGATATCAAGCACATATTGTCAAACAAAGGATTCTGGCTTATCGCTATCCTCTGCGTGCTCTTCTACTCGGGTGTATTCCCATTCTTGAAGTTCGCCACCAAGTTTATGATCTGTAAATATGGTGTAAGTGAAGATTTGGCAGGTCTTATCCCGGCTATGTTGCCATTCGGCACAATCTTGCTCACTCCGCTCTTCGGCGCAGTATACGATAAAATTGGCAAGGGTGCAACTCTGATGATTATCGGTTCGGTTATGCTCACTGTAGTTCACCTTCTCTTCGCATTGCCAATCTTAGAGATTTGGTGGTTTGCCGTTCTTGTGATGATTCTTCTCGGTATCGCATTCTCATTGGTTCCTTCGGCGATGTGGCCATCCGTGCCAAAGATTATCCCTATGAAGCAACTCGGCACCGCCTATGCCATCATCTTTTACATCCAGAATATTGGCCTTTCGTTGGTCCCTGTAATGATTGGTAGCATCATTCCAGAAAAAGCTATTGCTGACGACTACACTATTCCGATGGCTATCTTCGCAGGATTTGGCGTTGTATCGGTATTTGTTTCGTTGCTCCTCAAACAAGTTGATAAGACAAATAACTACGGCTTGGAGTAGCCAAATATTAAGGAATAATCCTAAAACTACTACACTATGAAAAGATCGCTTTTAACATTGATGCTTGTGGCGATGATTGTGCCGTCTGCCTTTGCATACATCGCGCCAAAGACCAAGCATCCCGAACCTATCTACAACAAGATTAAGTTGCACTGCACCTTGTTGCCAAAGATCGGCCAGATTGATGCGTCGGACTCCGATAATGCGAGCCGTTCGCGTTGGTCGGTTGGAACTGAAGGACTTGATCGCGACTATGCAACATTCTCGAAGTACAAGGAGTACCTCGGCCCTCTCGGTGTGGGCTATGCGCGTTTGCAGAGCGGTTGGGCTCGATGCGAGCAGAAAAAGGGCGTTTACGACTTCAAGTGGCTCGATGAGGCAGTTGACGGCGTTATTGCGCAGGGTGTAAAGCCTTGGCTCAGCCTCAGCTACGGAAACCCTCTCTACTGCAATGGCGGTATCTCGCTTAAGACGGCTATTTGGACCGACGAGCCTACAATGAAGGCTTGGCGCAACTATGTTCGTGCTACTGTGCGTCACTATGGCAACAGAGTAACTACTTACGAGATTTGGAATGAGCCGGATGGTCAGAAGGCAAATACGCCTGAGATTCTTGCAGAGCTTATTATCAATACAGCAGAGGTTATCCG
>JAZLDJ010000011.1:0-4292 GCA_045614685.1 Alistipes sp.
ACGCTGAGGCTAAGTTCAACAAGTGGCTCGGTGAGAAGGAGGGCAAGGTAACCGCTAAGGTTAACAAGTTGGAGGCTGAGAAGTCGGCTGACAAGAAGGCTCGCCTTACTGCTGAGGCTGCAATTAAGGATGCTCGTGCTGTTGCTATCGCAGAGCGCAAGGCAGCTGCTGAGGCAGAGGCTGCTGCTGCAGCTGCTGAGGCTGAGGCTCCAGCTGAGGAGGCAACCGAGACACCTGCTGAGGAGTAGGTCAAAAGATGTTGACGGTAGGACGCATAACCAAGCTCTTCGGAGTAAAGGGAGAGGTCGTTATAAACCTCTACGACACCCTGCCCGACAACTTCAACTGGGAGGAACAACCCTTCTTCACGAAAGTGGAGGAGTTGGTAGTTCCTCTTTTTTGTGATTCATTCGCTCGTCGTGGCCAGCGCAGTGCCGTGGTAGCCTTTGCCGACATCGACACCGAGAAGCGTGCCGAGATGATTCTCGACCACGAGCTTATGCTCGAAGTCGAGGAGGAGGATAGCGACGAGTTCTATTTCGACGACCTTATCGGCTTCACCGCGCGCATCGGCCGTGCCAAGGGCGAGATTGTCGATTTCTACGACAACGAGTTCAACCCCCTCTTCGAGATTGAGCTCAAGGGCAAACGTCATCTTATCCCCGCAGTCGAGGAGTTTATCGCTGCGATAGACTTCGAGGCCCGCACCATCAAGTTTGTTCTGCCTGAGGGACTTATCGAGTAATATTATATGTAGTATGAAAAGGTATATTCTGGCGATAGCAATATCGCTCTGCTTTGCCGTTCTCCCATTTTGCGCTAAGGGCTATAATGGTGAGGTTATCACATTCAAAATGCACGATTCGAAGATATATCCGGGCACCGTGCGAAACATCAACATATACGTCCCTAAGGCGTACGATGGTAAAACACCTGCCTGCCTTTGGGTGTCGATGTCGGGAGGTAGTTTTATGCTCGACACCATCGATGAGTTGATAGCTGCCGGCGACATACCAACCATTATAGGTGTATTTGTCAGCCCCGGTCAGATTCGTGATGCAGAGGACAATGTTGTGCGCTACAACCGTAGCAACGAGCTCGACAGAATGGATGGTCGCTATGCCGAGTTCCTCGAGCGAGAGGTTTTGCCTGCGGTGTGCAAGCATAAAACCTCAGATGGTCGCGAGATAAAGATTTCGGATAGAGCCACCGACCGTGCGATATATGGAAATAGCAGCGGAGGCATCTGCGCCTTCAATGTGGCATGGCAACGTCCCGATCTATTCTCGCGCGTCTACTCTTCGTGCGGAAC
The DNA here is from genome assembly GCA_045614685.1 of Alistipes sp. Classification (GTDB taxonomy): domain Bacteria; phylum Bacteroidota; class Bacteroidia; order Bacteroidales; family Rikenellaceae; genus Alistipes. Next base: position 1,313 of record JAZLDJ010000011.1, read on the forward strand.
ATTCGTATCGTTCCGTGGCGGCGACCAATATCCCGCACTTATCCGCAAGTGCGAGCCACGACCAATCCGAGTATTCTTGCAGGACAACGACAAAGACACTTGGAATCCGCTCTTTGGCAGTTGGTTCGAGTATAACAAACTGATGCTCTCGGCTTTGCAGTTCGCAGGCTACGAGGTGCGCTACTCGTGGGGCGAGGGTGGTCACTCATCGAAAAATGCCCGTGCCATAATGCCAGAGGTGTTGCGCTGGCTCTTCGAGGGTTGGCCCGAGCTCCCTAAAAAGGGCAAGAGCCAAAGCAAAACGCTCGCCTCGATGCTCATCGATGGCGAGGAGTGGCATTGCATCGGCGAGGATGTGCCACAAGGAGCTATGTTGCACCCACACTCCGAGGAGAAGGTTCTCTTGCAGTTGGGTAAGTCTAAGGAGTTTATCACAACGGATGGCACACGCACCAAGGCAAAGGGCAAGGTTGCGCTGAGCGACCCATACACCGCCCTCTACCCTGGCGGGGCACACACCGCCAAGCGCGTCGAAGGGAGTAATTGGGTGTGGAGCTACATAAACAAAGATGGTAAGTTGGCATACGGTCAGCAGTTCTACTACCTCTATGCCGATGCAGGGCAGATCGTCTACGACGCCTCGGGCTACCTCTATGTCGCCTCGTCGGTGGGTATTCAGGTATGCGACCAGAATGGTCGAGTACGAACCATACTCTCGCTTCCGGGTGGCGCTATCGAGACCATCGCATTTGCAGGCAATCACCTCTTTGCTGTGAGCAAAGGACGTCTGTATGTGCGAAAGTTGCAGCGCAGCGGCACCCACAATGGAGCACCAAAATCGGAGCGCCAAGGTTAGGATTTTGCATCCGTTTTGCTATCTTTGCACTAGAAAAGTAGACATATATGAGCTATACAGAGATATTACCGCTCCTCGCCATACCATTCGTCGGCACCGTAATAGGCGCTTCTACAGCGCTCTTTGTGGGCAAAAAGTCTGCCCAGAGCACCCACCGCATCCTTCTCGGATTCGCCTCGGGCGTGATGGTGGCAGCTTCGGTGTGGTCATTGCTGATACCCGCTATGGAGGAGTCGGCCGCAATGGGCAACCTCGCGTGGGTGCCTGCGGTAGTTGGCTTTATGCTCGGCATCTTTGCGATGCTCGCACTCGACACCTTCATACCACACCTTCACGCAGATAGCGACACTCCCGAAGGCCCTAAAACCAAGCTGGGACAGTCGTCGATGCTTGTGCTTGCCGTAACGCTCCACAACATCCCCGAGGGTATGGCCGTAGGTGTCGTGGCAGCGGGAGCATTGACGGGCGACGTAGGCCTCTCGCTCGGTGGAGGATTGGCCTTGGCCATAGGTTTGGCCATTCAGAACATCCCCGAAGGGGCAATCATCTCGCTTCCGCTCCGCACATCGGGGCTTTCGCGCGGTCGCGCCTTTGGCTACGGCGCACTCTCAGGCATAGTAGAACCTATAGCCGCCATACTCACAATACTCTGCGTGGAATATATCTCGGGAGCTCTGCCATACGTTCTGGCCTTTGCAGCAGGTGCAATGATATATGTTGTGGTCGAGGAGCTGATACCTCAATCGCAGGATGGGGGTCACTCCAACATTCCGACCATCACCTTTGCCATAGGCTTTGCGCTGATGATGATTCTAGATGTGGCGCTAGGCTAGAATAGCCACAACATAGAACAAATAAGAGGGCCGTCTCAATTGAGACAGCCCTCTCTTAAAATAGTGTTGTGTCGGATTATTTCTTCTCCAACTGAGCCTTCAACTCTGCAAGACCAGCGATGTCACCCAAAGTGGTCTTCTCTACAGACTGCTGAATCTTCTTAACCGAAGACTTAGTAGCCTCTGCAGCAGCCTTACGCTCTGCCTTCTCAGCAGCAGCCTCAGCACGCTTTACCTCCTCGAAAATACGAGTGTGCGACAAAGTAACACGCTTAGTTGCCTTCGAGAACTCGATTACCTTGAACTCAGCGGTCTCGCCCTTCTTGATAGTCGAGCCATCCTCCTTAACCAACTGACGAGCTGGTGCGAAGCCCTCGATGTTCTCGCCGAGCGATACGATAGCGCCCTTCTCAGTAAGCTCAACTACAGTACCAGTGTGTACCGAGTTTACAGTGTACTGCTGCTCGAACTCGTTCCATGGGTTCTCCTCCAACTGCTTGTGGCCAAGGCTCAAGCGACGGTTCTCCTTGTCGATCTCGAGAACTACAACCTCGATATCAGCACCTACCTGAGTGAACTCACCTGGGTGCTTAACCTTCTTAGTCCACGAAAGATCCGAGATGTGGATGAGGCCATCGATGCCCTCCTCGATCTCTACGAATACACCAAAGTTGGTGAAGTTGCGAACCTTAGCAGTACACTTTGTGCCTACAGGATACTTCTCCTCGATTGCCTCCCATGGATCAACTGAAAGCTGCTTGATACCGAGCGACATCTTGCGCTCCTCGCGGTCGAGTGTGAGAACTACTGCCTCTACCTCGTCGCCAACCTTCATGAAGTCCTGAGCCGAACGCAAGTGCTGGCTCCACGACATCTCCGATACGTGGATAAGACCCTCTACGCCTGGAGCGATCTCAACGAATGCACCGTAGTCTGCCATAACAACAACCTTACCCTTAACGGTGTCGCCTACCTTCAACTCTGCGTCGAGCGACTCCCAAGGGTGAGCTGTGAGCTGCTTCAAACCGAGAGCGATACGCTTCTTGGTCTCATCGAAGTCGATGATAACAACCTGCAACTTCTGATCGAGTGATACGATCTCCTCTGGGTGATTTACGCGACCCCACGAAAGGTCTGTGATGTGGATGAGACCGTCAACGCCACCGAGGTCGAGGAATGCACCATACGAAGTGATGTTCTTAACAACACCCTCCAAGATCTGGCCCTTCTCCAACTTCGACATGATAACCTGCTTCTGTGCCTCCAACTCAGCCTCGATGAGAGCCTTGTG
>JAZLDJ010000012.1:0-6337 GCA_045614685.1 Alistipes sp.
CCGTGTAACTGACGAGGAGAGAAAGAAGGATTTGGTACAGCACACCTTCGAGTTCTATCCCATCACAAATAATCCCGAGCGTTATACCCTTATCGTAGGCGCCGTCCCACAGCCACGCGCAAGCAGTGCCGGTATGGACAAGATTGCCTACCACTCGCTCGATATCTGCGACGACTTCTACCGCGATATGCGCGAGAAAGCGGCAACAATCACCGACCGCAATGTCTACGGTATGATGTTGGGCGACCTCGTACACGAGAATATGTCGCTCTACGACAACTACATCACAGGTTTGAAGTCGCTTGGTTTCCCGATGTTCAACATCCTCGGCAACCACGACAACGACCCTAAATCATCGACCGACGCCGCTGGTCGCCACGTGTTCGAGGAGAAGTTGGGTCCAACCTACTACTCGTTCAACATCGGCAAGCAGCACTATGTGGTGTTGGATAACCTCATTATGAAGCTTCGCGCAAGCGACAACACACTGCGCGAGTACGATCAGGGTCTTACCGACGAGGTTTGGACTTGGTTGCAGAACGACCTCGCCTATGTGGACCGTTCGACAACAATTATGGTAGCGGCACACTCGCCAATGTTTATGGGCGACACAATGAGTGAGCGTTCAAATCACGCAACAGGACACCGCAGCGACTACGCCAACCTATTCTCGAAGTTCGCGAAGGTACACGCGTGGGCAGGACACTCGCACGTAACGTTCAACTATGTATATCCCGAGTCGTCGAAACTCAAGAACCTCGAAGTGCACACCGTAGCACGCTCGACGGGCGAGTTGTGGACCAACGAGTATTGGGCAAATGGCACGCCACGCGGCTACACCGTAGTGGAGGTCGATGGCGACAACATATCGTGGTATTTCAAGCCTACAATCTATCAGCGCAAGGGCTACACAGGTTTGACTACGACACAACCCGAGTACAAGTATCGCGATTGGGACTACAACGAGAATGGCGTAGCGACGATGCGTAAAGATGGCTCTACCCTATCCGACAAGTATCAGATGAAGGTCTACAAGCCGGGCGAGTACCACAATACCTTCACCAACTTGGTGGAGAATAAGGCTGCCGACAAGAACTACATCTACGTAAATGTATTCCTCTGGGACGACAAGTGGGAGAAGCCAAAATACAATGGCGCAACGATGTCCAAGGTGGGCTACAAAGATGCCTACTGCTTGGCAGACTACGAGATTAAGAAGCACTACAACACATACGGATATCAGTTGAAGGGTAGCACCGATTACGTCCCTACCGACAACAATATCCACACCATCTTCCGTGCCTACGAACCAAAATCATCGGGCAAGGGAACAGTTACCGTAGTGGACCGCTTTGGCAACGAGTATTCGCAAAGCATTTCGTGGTAATAGGATACGTTTTTTCGAGAAAACAATATGAGAAATAGAGTTATATTTGCCACACTCGCATTGCCTCTGCTTGCATTGGTGGCTTGCCAGAAGGATTTTGGTTTCGACTCGAATATTGAAAGTGGCGAAACGACACTCGCCATTTCGCTCGAGCCGAGCCGCACCTCGCTTGGCGATAAGAGTGGCGACGACTACCCTACCTACTGGTCGGAGGGCGACCGCATAGCCGTAAATGGCGAGATGTCCGAGGAGGTTAATATAGACCCACAGAACAGAGCAAACGCAACATATACGGTAAAGAAGGTGTTGAACTATCCGTATGCCGTTACCTACCCATACACAGCCGCAACAACGGCAGAGAGTCCAAAGGTGCTGTTCGTAGCCGAGCAGGAGTACACCGAAGGCTCATTTGCCAACGGAAGTGCGCCTATGTACGCCTATGTTACAAATGCTGACGAGAGCATCAAGATGCACCACCTCGCAGGCGTACTGCGCTTCGCAATTCGTGCGGACAAGGGTGCTAACCGTCAGTTGAAGAGCATTTCGTTTAGTTCGACCAAGCATATCGCCGGTGAGTTTGCAGTGAATTGCCAAACCGGTGAGATAGCACCAACGGCAAATTGCACCAAGAGTATAACCCTAAACATAGCCAATGCGCTCACACTCTCGGCAGACGAGGATAGTTACCTCTACATCGCAGTTCCGAACGGCACTCTCGGCTTGTGCGACATCGTATTCACCGACGTAAATGGCAAAAAGGCGTATGCGCAGTGGAATGGCTCGGCAGTAAAGGCGGGCATCGTGAAGGAGTTCGCAAGCATCACCTTCCGCGAGCAAGGTCAGCCCGTACAACTCGAGGAGATGCGCGAGACTTTGGTCGACGAGTGGGGAACGGAGCCTGACGTAACCATCAAGGGCTACGTTAAGAGCAATGGCAAGGGTTTGCAGGGCGTAGTTGTGTCGGACGGTCTGATCTGCACCACAACCAACGCCAACGGCTTCTACTCGCTCAAGAGCGACCTCTCGGACAAGAAGTTTGTTATGGTGAGTATCCCTTCGGGCTACACTGCACCGACCGATGCGAATGGACTGCCAATCTTCTACCACCGCATAACCGATGCGGAGAGGGAGGCAAATATGTGCGTTACGGAGTTCTCGTTCAACAAAATTACGAACAACTCGGAGCGATACACCCTGCTCGTAGGTGCCGACCCACAGCCACGACCAAGCACTTATGGCTACGATAACAACGCATACCACTCGCTCGATTGCTGCAATGACCTCTACCGCGATATGCGCGAGAAGGCGGCATCAATCACCGACCGCAACGTCTATGGTTTGATGTTGGGCGACGTCGTACACGAGGAGATGGCGTTGTACGACAACTACATCGACGGCTTGAAGACGCTCGGATTCCCTATGTTCAACGTCTTGGGTAACCACGACAACGACAAAACAGCAAAGACCGATGTCGAGGGTCGTCGCGTATTCGAGGAGAAGTTGGGTCCAACCTACTACTCGTTCAACATTGGTAAGTTACACTTTGTGGTGTTGGATAATATGATAATGAATTTGAACGACAAGGGCGAACTCACAGCATACGACGTGCAGGGCCTCACCGACGAGATTTGGCAGTGGTTGCAGAACGACCTTGCTCACGTAAGTCGCTCGGCAACGCTTATGGTGGCTGCGCACTCGCCTATGTTCAAACTCATCAGCAACACCAACCGAGGAGCACAGTACAAGGAGCAGTATGGCGATCTGTTTGCCGAGTTCAAGAAGGCTCATATATGGACTGGTCATATCCATACGACCTACAACTACAACTACGCATCGTCGAGCAAGTGGGCTGTAATCGAGGAGCACACCGTAGCGCGCTCTACGGGCGAGTTGTGGACCAACGAGTATATGAGCGGTGGAACACCTCGAGGCTACACCGTAGTGGAGGTAGATGGCGACAATGTTTCGTGGTACTTCAAGCCTACAATCTACCAGACGGGGGCGTTTGTTTCGACCTCGAAGTACACCTCGAAGAAGCCGAGCTACCTCTATCGTGATTGGAACTACACCAATGGCGTAGCAAAGATGAAGTCGAACGGCTCTACCCTATCGGAGTCGTATCAGATGAAGGTCTACAAGCCTGGTCAGTACCACGACACCTATGCCGATATGATTGCCGGCAATGCGGCCAACAAATACGTCTACGTAAACGTATTCCTCTGGGACAATAAGTGGCAGAAGCCGAAGTACAACGGTGTGGAGATGGAGCACGTGGAGTATATTCCGGCCTACTGCTTGGCGACCTACGAGATTGCAAAGCACTACAAGACTTACGGTTACACGCTCAAGAGCGACGATGGGTATGGACCTGAAGATAACCATATCCACACCATATTCCGTGCTGTCGAGACACGCAGTAGTGGCTCTGGTACTGTTACGGTAACCGACCGCTTCGGCAACAACTACTCGTCGACGGTAACTTGGTAGAACAACAAAACTAACAACTATAAATTATGAACTACATCAAGAGATTATCATTGTCGCTGATACTCCTGCTCTCCGTTGTGGCGGTCTATGCAGGTGGTATCAAAAACGCGCAAGAACTGATGGCATTTGTTACTGCCATCAACACAGGCAACGACTACTCCGCCTACAAGAATGACAAGGGCGAGGTGTGCCTCGAAGCCGATATTGATATGGCAAAAGCCAAGAAGATAGAGGTTATAAAATCGTTCGGAGGCATATTTAATGGTCAAGGATATGCTTTGAAGAATTGGAAGGCTAAAAACGCCCTTTTCCACGAGATTTTGGAGGGTGGAAAGGTGTGCAACCTCCGCATCGATGCATCGTGCGTAATGAAGTCGCAAACCAAGGGTGGTGAGACTTTCGTAGGTTGGATTGCCAATATCAACAATGGCACAGTAGAGAATTGCGAGAACCACGCACCACTCTACCACAAGTCGAATTTCACAACCGGCAATGTATATGTAGGTGGCATCGTAGGTTCGAACCGCTACGTTGTATACAAGTGTAAGAACTATGGCGAGGTAAACTCAGCAAGCATATCGTGCGCCAGAGAGCAGGGCAAAGAGGTTGCTAGTTACGTCGGAGGTATTTGCGGTGCAGCATATCCAAAGAGCCTCTACTGCGCTACCACTGCTCGTTGCGAGAACTACGGTGCAGTGAAGTCGATGACCGATGCTCGCTTCGACAAGATTGGTGGTATTATGGGTGATGCGTTCAGAACAACCATCAAGTTGTGTATCAACCGAGGCGATGTTACCAGCACTGCAACCGCTCCGGAGTCGGGCGGTATGTGCGAAACTTGGGCTGCCGGTATCGCTGGTTACACCAAGAACGAAATCATCTGCTGCGACAACTTCGGAACTATATTCTCGTCGGGCGTAAGCACCGCTCACACAGCCGGCATCTGCGGTATGCCTCACAGCAAGTTGGTTATTGCCGACTGCTCGAACTACGGCAAGGTGGAGATGGCAAACGATGTTCCTGGATTTGTAGCAGGTATTGTTGCGACTATCGGACGTGAGGTTCACCTCGTAAACTGCGCCAACCGTGGCGAAGTTCGTTTCATTGGTGCGAGCCCTATGAAGCCAACCTTCAATGGTGGTATCGTAGGTAACATTTACACCACCAAGAAGGCTGCTACAACCGCATACCTTCGTCGTTGCGTGAACTACGGCAAGGTGGAGAGCCTTTCGGGTGGCAACAACTACGAGAACCACAACAACGCTATCCACACGGGAGGTATTGTTGGTCAGGCAGCAGGCAATTCAAGAACTAATGTACAGATTCTCGACTGCGTAAACAAAGGCGAGGTTAAGGCAGCAACAGGTCGTCGTGGCAACATCGCTGGCAACATCATAAGCACAAATGTTAAGGGTAGCGAGTTCAGCAACTATGCCGAGGCGGTAGAGCCGATGGCTGACGGCTCGACTATCTATGGTCGTGTAGCAACCGAGCAGGGCGAGCCTGTTGTAGGCTGCGTTGTATCGGACGGTAAGCAGTGTGTTGCAACCGACAACAATGGACACTACGCATTGAAGAGCGATATGAACTCTACCCGTTTCGTATTCATCTCTATACCTGACGGCTACAAGATTCCTTATCGCAAGAGTGTTATTCAGAACTTCTACCGCATTCCTCGTCACAAGAAGGGTGCCGTAGCAAACTTTACACTCGCAAAGCGTACCGAGCCAACCGACAAGTACACCATAATTATGATTGGCGACCCTCAGATGCGCGGTCTCGGCATCGATGGCTCGGGCGAGCGCTATCGTGATGTATTGCTCCCAGATGTCGAGGAGTTCAAGAAGACTACAAAGGGGGAGTTCTTCGCTATCAACCTCGGCGACTTGGTATACAACTGGATGGCAGGCTATGACGACTATATGGATATCAGCTCGACCACGTCCTACCCTATGTGCCACGTAATCGGTAACCACGACTACGATCAGTCGAACATTCTCGAGGGTAAGTTGGGTACTCCATACTTCGAGGAGTATATCTCGCCAACCTACTACTCATTCACTATCGGTAAGGTTCACTACGTAATGGTTAATAGCATCGAGTACAGCCGCGAGAATGGTACGAAGCACTACAAGTCGGGCTTGGACGACGAGCAGTTGGAGTGGTTGAAGCAGGATTTGCAGTATGTACCGAAGGACTACACTATCTACATCTGCGGCCACGCTAACCTCTGGAAGAAGCCTGGTACATCGCCAAAAGCTTCGTATGGTAAGTACAATGTAAACTACGATGCTTACACCGAGCTTATTAAGCCTTATAAGAGAGTTTACTCGTGGTCGGGCCACTACCACTCGAACTATGAGTTTGAGTATGCAGGAAAGCCTAAATACGAGGATATGAGCCACTTCTCGTGCATCTCGGTATCTCGTTGTATCGGAACCTTGCGCTCGAATATGGAGATGG
>JAZLDJ010000013.1:0-40452 GCA_045614685.1 Alistipes sp.
GTCTGAGTGTTTGCGTTCTCGCTGAAATCGTCAGCTACGAGAGCGTCTGGCGACATTACGAACTCAATGCCCTTTGCCTTTGCCTTTGCGAGAATGTCGAGAGCAACTGGGAACATATCTGGCTCGCAGATTGACTTACCAACGTTGCCACCGAGAGCGCCAGCGAATGTGTAGGTCATACCACCACCGATGATGATCTTGTCAACCTTCTCCATCAAAGTCTCGATGATAGTGATCTTGGTCGAAACCTTCGAACCACCAACGATAGCCACGAATGGGCGCTGTGGGTTCTGCATCATGCCGTCGATAGCCTTCAACTCGTTCTCCATAACATAGCCGAACATCTTGTCCTGTGGGAAGTACTCAGCGATGAGAGCAGTCGACGAGTGAGCACGGTGAGCAGTACCGAATGCGTCGTTGATGTAGCAGTCTGCATACGAAGCGAGCTTCTTAACGAACTCCTTCTGTGGACCCTCCTTGAGAGCCTTCTTTGCAGCCTTCTTCTCCTCGTCGGTAGCGTCCTCAGCCAAACCGCGTGGCTTACCCTCCTCCTCAGCGTAGAAACGGAGGTTCTCGAGCAACATAACCTCACCTGGCTTCAAAGCAGCAGCCATCTCGGCAGCCTTCTCACCCATACAGTCACCTGCGGACATCACCTTCTCGCCCAAACGGGCCTCGATAGCAGGGATAATCTGCTCCAACGAGAACTTTGGATCTGGATTCTTCTTTGGACGACCGAGGTGCGACATAAGGATTACGGCACCACCCTTCTCCAATACCTTCTTGATAGTAGGGATTGCAGCACGGATACGAGTGTCGTCGGTTACCTGACCCTCGCCATTGAGAGGCACATTGAAGTCTACGCGGATAATCGCGCGCTTGCCAGTAAAGTCATAATTGTCAATTGCGAACATAACTTCTTAATTTTAAATGATTTATGTGTGATTGTTATTCTATTAACATTTCTAACGGTGCAAAGATAGGAAAAATAGTTGAGAGTTGAGAGTTGAGAGTTGAAAACTTTTAATTAAAATTAAAAATTAAGAGTTAAAAGTTGATTTTTTGGTTATTTCTAGTGGATGGTGCGCCAAAAAAGATGGCATCTAATGGCATGCAGGCTTTCAGCCCTGAATAGGGGAATTTAGAGGGTGTTAATGGATGTTAGAGGGTGTTAGAGGATTAAGGTGGCGTACCCTAACTACTTCTAACTACGCTGCGACACCGCACAAAAAAAGCCCGTCCAACCTTTTAGACGGGCATCTTCTAACCATTGCTTAGATATTTATTTCTTATCCAAGCCGATTGCCTTATAGTAATAATCCTTAGCAAGATCCTTGAACTTAGTTGCTCGAGCTCTTTCGTCCATTTCTACATATATGCTAGCAAGTTTATCGATAAGCTTTGGAGCTTCAATCTCACAGAAATACTTATCACCATTAGCTCTCTCATTTGCAACCTTCTTTGCCAATGCATCTACGTGTGCATCAAGAAGTGCCTGCTGCTGATCTTCTGGAAGATCCTTTCCATAGTTATAAAGAGCTTCTAATGCTACCTCAACTTTCTTTGCATCATCGCTCAGTCCTGCCTCATAGAGTTGTACTGCAAACTGCTCAGCCTTAGACGCTACACTCTCAGCCTTCTTCTCGCCACCACAAGCAACCATCAATGCTGCGCATACAACGACAGCAATCATCCAAATTTTCTTCATAATTTTTAAAGTTTTTAAGGTTTAACAGAAATTTGTCATTGCAAACGTAAAAAAAAAAAAATCAACTTCTGCAAGCGTTTGACGCAGAAAGTCGCAAAACAACGTCAAAAAAGTGAAGAAAAGACGTTTCACCATCTTTTAGAAAACCTCCTGAAGAATCTCGATCGAGCGGACCGAGCGGATAGCCTCGAGGTAGATTGAGTAGTAGTCGGCAAGGCAAAGAGAGCGAGTGTCAAACAAAACAAGAGTGCATCTGCCACAACTTGGAGATACACTCTGCTAATCAGTTGGATGGATTGCGCGATGTCCCAGAAAATCACTAATTATCGCCCCAAGGGGTAGCATACATCGTAAAAGTCAATTCATCATCGGGTTCATCGGCATTATAGTCTGTAACATCAACACTAAGTACAAAATCACCTTCAAACTGAATGCAATAATTCTCTGTGTACGGACAACCAAGCAACTTGTATTTTGTATATATCTCGTCCTCGAAGGACGCTACGCACTTAAAAGCCTCTTCTTTACTATCAAAGAAATCACCTGTAACTACTGTCGTATTTTTGGTTTTGTTAACCTTGATTATAGATACAAAATACTTTTCCATAACTTCATTAAACACTTATTTCTCTTAGAAAACCTCTTGCAGAATCTCGATAGAGCGGACCGAGCGGATAGCCTCCAAGTGGAGAGAGTAATACTCCACAAGGCGTGAGAGCATTGCTACTCGTTGCTCTCGGTTAAGCGGTATCTCACCCAAGCACTCCAAGTCGCACTCGGTCAGGTCGCGCAGCAGTTCGGCCTCCTCGGCACTCATAGTGTGGTTGTGCATTGGCATTGTCGCCACATACAAACCCTCACGCATATCGAACCACCACCCCTTGCGGTGTTCGTTGCCCGGAAAATAGCCGAGGTAACGGCTCAGATTTGCCAAAAACCAGAGGTGGAAGTTCGCCACGCCCTCATCAATCTCGTCGAGCGCACAGACCGAACTATGCACAAAGTCGAAAAGCGGCTCATTTGCCTCGCTCTCACCCACCAAGCGGTAGAGCACCTCCGCCATAAAGAGTGCCATTGTCGATTTACGAATATCGTAGGGCAACGACTTGAAAACCACATCGTTCTGCACCTCACGCATCTTATGCAGGTCGCTATGCGAGGACTCCAAACCCTCGAACTCCAACAGGAAAAGCGGCTGAAAGAGTGCCATCTTCGAGCCACGACCACGGCCCGAACGCACTCCCTGCACCATATAACTTTGGCGACCAAACTTATCGGTGAGCATCTGCACGACCATACCGCTATCGCCATACTTCACGGTCGATAGCACCACTCCTCGCGCTTTATAGCTCTTCATAGCCTGTGCCATAGCCTACAACGATATTTTCTCGACCGTTTCGCGCAAGCGCGAGGTGTCGAGGTGGGTATATATCTCGGTTGTCTCTATGCTTTCGTGGCCGAGCATCTCCTGCACCTGACGAATGCTCGCTCCGCCAGCCAAAAGGTGGGTTGCAAATGAGTGTCGGAAGGTGTGAGGACTGACAGTTTTGTCTATGCCTGCACGTTCGACCGCCTCGCGAATGATGGTAAAGACCATAATACGAGTGAGAGCCTTGCCTCGATTGTTCAAAAAGAGGATATCTTTATCCTTGGCCTTCTTACTCTCTCGACAATCCAAATAGAGCATTATACGCTCACGCGCCACATTGCCAATAGGCACAAGGCGTTGCTTGCTACCCTTGCCCAGGACACGAACATAGCCCTCACCGAAGAAGAGGTCGGAGAGGCGCAGAGCAATAAGCTCCGACACGCGCAATCCGCACGAATAGAGCAGCTCCAACATCGCCCTATCGCGCTTGCCCTTGGTGGTATCGAGCGAAATGGAGTTGATAATCTGCTCTATCTCCTCCACCGAAAGCACATCGGGCAGCGCACGCGAACGCTTTGGCGTGGTGATGAGTTCGGTGGGCGACTGCTCGATTTTATCGTTGAGTAGCAGATAGTTATAGAAAGCCTTCACGCCACTCAGCTCGCGTGCCTGCGATGCCTTGGCGTGGCGACACTCCTCGAACAGAAAGGCCAAATAGCGCTCGACCATATACTGCTCGACCTTGGTGGGCGAGACATCGTATTGGCGCAGAATGAAGGCGGCAAACGAAGTGTAGTCGCGCATATATGCCTCGACCGTATTCTTCGACAAACCCTTCTCCAAACGGATATACTGCTCGAAGCCTCGGGCAGCCCTATTCCACTTTTCGCTATTATCGACCATACTCTCTACTCTAAATTATTCGTACCGCACGCGAGGAGTCGGTGAGCGAGAAGTCGTCGAGATTAACTCCCGTGATATTCACTATACCGCTACGCTTGCCCTCCTCGATGGTACCAAATTTGTCGTCCACGCCAAGAGCCTTGGCTCCATTTATTGTGGCCCACTGCAACATCTCGGCAAGAGGGACATTGCGGAACATCTTCAGCTCCTCAACAATAGACAACGACCAATTCGAAGCGAGCGAGTCGGTGCCTATACATATATTTATATTATTAGCGCTCGAGCGCAACATCTCGACCGAGCGAGGCTCAATGCCCGAAATATAGTTATTCGAGCGAGGAGACAACACCCACGACACAGGGGTCGAGAAGTGGTTTGTTACAAGCGCAACATCTCGCTCCGTGATAGCGCAGTTGTGCACCAGCAGCACCCTTCTATCCTTTGGCACGCACGCCACGATACGCTCGGCTGGCGAGCCATAGTGCAAGAAGTCGCACTCGAAGCCAACCTTGGCATACCACTCGTGCAACGAGCCCTCGCCACGATAGAGCAATGCCTCGTCGGGGGTCTCCATAAAGTGGATAGAGAGAGGATTATCGCAATCGGTCTGGCACACCTCCCTAAATGGCGCATCCTGCACCGAATATACCGAATGTGGCGTGAGCGAAGTGTTCGGATATTTCAACAGTTCGCGTTGACGCTCCAAATTGCACACACGCAGACCAAAGACCTCGGCAAAGGTGTGGTAGTGAATCTTGCTAGAGAGCTTTGCTGCGAACGAGGTCGCGCCATTGGCGATATCACCAACCACATCTACACCCTCTTGCCACATTGCTTCATCGGCTTCGGCAATAGCCTCGATTTGCTCATCGAGAGAGAAGGAGTCACGCACCTTGCCCATACTCTCGGCAAAGGCTGCAAAGCCTCCTCGCTCGAGTATTGCACCCTTGAGATAGGCCAACTCCAGATGCGAATGGGCATTGACAAAGCCAGCGCATAGCACACCCGCATAGAACTCCACGCCCGCCATCGAGTCGAGCGAGTCGTTGTACTGCTCCACAGCCACTATCTCGTGCGAGCCATCCTCCGCTACTCTAATCGTTATGAGCGGTCGTGGTCGAAACCCTTGTGGTGTCAGCAGATAGTGCGAGGCTATCTTTCTGGATTGGAATGTCATAGGTTAAGATTCTAATATCCATCTCCTTCTTGAAGAGGCTGTCGATGGCATCCTTCTCGGAGAGTTTGCGTTCTATCTTCAAATCGCGGATTTCTATGCGTTGACCCTTTGGATAGTATTTGCCATATCTGCTCTTCTCCAACTCGCCAAGTTTGACAATCAGGCGCATATTATTGTCGCGGGCTATGATGGTGCGATTGACACTACCCGACTCGCGCAACGAAACCGACGTATATCCACTACGGAAGCCATCCTCGTCCTCGAAATAGAACTCCGCACGTCGAGGATATTGGCCGAGTTTACCCTCGCACTTGTAGCTATATTTTATGGAGAATTCACCCTTATTCACAGGGAATATCTCTACGCGCATAACCGTAGAATCGGCCAAATTGCTCGCCTTGATGAGCGTATCGCGATAGATTTCGCGCGTGAAGGTGCGAATAGCCGTATTTCGTATGGTATCGAGAACTACAACCCTCTTTTCATACTCCCTACTCTCATCGTTCAGGCGAGATATGGCTCGCTCTACAACATCGCCAAGTCGGGCACTCTTACGTCGCGAGAAGTTTCCGATTGTATGAACCACATCCTCGGTGGTGTAGCCATATCTGTTGAAGATTGGCTCGTAGATATGTAGCGAGTCGATATCCACCCTCTCCTCACCAATATAGGCATTTACCACGAAGGCATCGTGGAATATATCGGAGAGTGTTCCATCCGGTATAATCTTCTTGTCGTCACAACCCACAGCGATTGTTGCAACCACCGCCGCCATTATGACATATATCATTCTCTTCATCATCTCTTATCTCTTTTTATCATTGTAGAGGTGGCAATCATAGATACCGCAAGTGCCACCAACACAACGCCAACAAATATCACCACCAAATCGGTCAGCCGCAGCTCTACGGGATAGTTCTCGATGAGGAAGTTGCCACTCGGCATCTTCACAAAGCCAAAGTGCTGCTGTGCCAAGGTCAAAGCCACACCTATCACCAAGCCTATAGCTCCGCCTATGCCCGATATGAGCAATCCCTCGCGGATGAAAATTCCTCGTATAAAGCCCCTGTCGGCACCTATCGAGAGGAGAGTTTTCTGCTCGTCGCGCTTCTCCACTATAAGCATCACCACCGCTCCGACAATCGACAACGAGGCGATAATCAACACCAACAACGACACAAAGAATATCACCCACTTCTCGTAGCGCATAATGGCGTAGAAGCCTTCGTTCTTATCTTCGCGCAGCGTAACCTCGAAGCCCTCGCCCAATCGCGCACTCAACCTCTCGGCCACCTCGCGATGCGATGCCCCTTCGACCACCTTTACAAGGAGTTTATCGGCTCGTTCGCGATTGAAAATGCGTTGTGCCGCACGCAACGAGGTCAAGGCAAACGACGAGGCGTGTTGCTGATCCACCACTAATGTGCCACACACATCCAACCTCTCGCGATTCATTGCCACAACAGGCATTATCGAACCTATCGAGCCTCCACCCAGCGAAAAGACCTCGACATCTCCCGCCACCATAGAGTGAAGGCCTAGCTCGTATGCCACGCCCTCGCCCACCATCAAGCGGTCGAAATCGCCCAACTCAATGTCGGCACTGCCCGAGGAGATATAACTCTCTATCGGCACCACCCTGTTGTAGTTCTCGTCCGCACCTCGCAGCAGCACCGCCACTCGATTATCGCGATACGAGAGCATAGCCTGTCGCTCCACCACAAAGGAGAGGGCCTCCACCCCTTCGGTTGTTGCAACACGCTGACGCAGCGATTCGTCAGTGGCATCGATGCCCTCCGACCTAGTGATCTCGATATCAGCATCGACCACCTTGTAGAGCTCGCACACCAAACCCTCGAAGCCATTGAAGACCGAGAGCAACACCACCATAGCCGCCACTGGCACCACCACTGCCACAAGCGAAACCGAGGCAATGATATTTATCACCGAGTGCGACTTACGCGATGTAAGGTATTTCAGAGCAAACCGCCACTGCATCTTTAGGGCTATTTCAAAAAGAGTACGCCTACTTCTTTAGCAACGAGTCGATATTCTCGATATACTCCAACGAGTCGTCGATAAAGAACTGCAACTCGGGAATAACCTTCACCTGGAAGCGCATACGGCGACCAAGCGCACCACGAATCAGCTTGTTCTGCTGCTCGATAACGGCAAGAATAGCCTGCGCCTTATCGAATGGGAATACGCTGACATAAATCTTGGCATAGCCCAAGTCGGGCGATACGCGCACCGCCGTAACTGTAACCAATGTTCCGCGCAACGACTCGGCTATATCGCGCTGAAAAATCTCGGCTATATCGCGCTGAATCTGTTTTGCAATCTTCTCTTGACGTGTAGTTTCCATATATAATCTGTTTTTGTTTTATTTCCTGTTATAACGCATACTTGAATACCTCCTTGTTGCGTGGAAGGTTAGGTCGTTTCCACTCCCACTCCTTGAAGCCAGCCTTTCCTATGCGCCAACCAATCTTCAACGATATGGTCAGGTTGTCGAGTGGCGAACGCAGAGGAGTGAGCATAAACGGATTCTCGCCAGGTTTCTCCACACCATCGAGGTTGTTCGAGTAGTATTTGGTACGGTTTCGTAGAATATCGGAGTAACCAAAGTCGTACATCGCACGCACACCAACCTCGAACTGACCAAATATGAGGTCTACACCTGCTCCACCTCGCAAGCCATACATAAAGCGGTTGTCGCGCTCGCGACGGAACTCGTATTTACCCTCCTTTATCGCCTTGTGTGGCTGAGCAGAGGTCTCGTCCGAGGTGTAGGCGTAGATATACTCCTCCTCGTTATAGAACTTCGACGAGAAGTTGAACGAGAAGGTCGGCGCAGCCTCCAAATAGACGCGCAGATGCTTCTTGAAGAGGTAGAAGTGCGGTTGCCACACCAGAGGCACCACTATCGAATTGAGCTTGCGGGTGTAGTATTTGTAGTCACTCTTCTTTTCGTAGAGATAGGGGTACGGCGCAAACGAGAATCCTCGCTGCAACAACTCCAAGTCTATACCAAAGCAGGCAATGAAGCGCTCTGGCGAGTAGTATCGCCACGAAAGACCACCCTGGTATGTGCCCCATATAGGGCGCATCTCCTGTGCCGGATATGGACGCGCTGTGGCGTATCCCGTACCACCCGTTACGGCTATGGTATGTTGTGCCAAACTCTCGACGGTAGTCGCCACCGAGAGGGCAAAAGCCAATGCCAATATGCTGATTAATCGCCTCATATCCTTCTACTTGCTAAATGTATTTGCCGTAC
Source organism: Alistipes sp. (assembly GCA_045614685.1). Lineage (GTDB taxonomy): Bacteria > Bacteroidota > Bacteroidia > Bacteroidales > Rikenellaceae > Alistipes. The sequence continues at coordinate 8,438 of JAZLDJ010000013.1, forward strand.
TCTTTATGCCTCCAGCCATATTACCGAAGCCCATACCGCCGCTGCCCATAGTGCTGCTCTGCTGGCTCTGATTCTCCTTACCCTTCGACTCCTGGTGCTTCTTCTGCCACTCCTCGTAGAGTTTCTGCAGACGCGAAGCCTCCTTGTCGTCGAGCATCTTCACCAGATTCTCCATAGTCATAGGCAGGAATATCTTCGACATATCGAGATTAATCTCGAAGTCCCAGTTCATCTTGGTGGTGAAGAGATCCTCGCCTCGATCGTTGAAGTAGGCCTCTGCACGCTCGGGTTGCAATCCCGCTATCACATCGCCAGCATCCCACTGTCCGTTGCTATTCTTATCCTCGATAATACGCAGACGAATATCGCCAGGGGTAACGTAGTTGAAACGATACTTACCATTCTTCACTCCCTTCAACTCCTGCAAGGTCTTGCCCGAATTGTCGGTGAGCAGAACAATATAGCTACTGCGACCTGCACCCTCTACATTGAGCGATACGGTGGCAAACTTCTCGGGGTCGTAGGTTGCAAACTCCATCACCGTAGAGTCGTTCTGATAGCCCATAACATCGGTTATGCTATGCTTAGGGATGTAGAGGCTATAGTTGCACTTCTCCTTCCACTCAGCCACAACCTGCCAACGGCACATATTCATAGAGTCGCGCTCGAGGTGCCACTTTATTGGAGTCTTCTGCTTCTTCTCGTCCACCATGGCAATCTCCATCGCAGTGGTGTCGAACTGCACGGCTGGCGAGCCAAAGGTTATGTCGAAGCCTCGCTCAGGATTCACCTCCTTGCCCGCCGAAATCTTCAGCGAGAAGAGATTCTTCGCATTCGGGTCTTTGTACTCGCGACCCTCGGCCTTGGCCTTCTCCTTCTCTTTCTCGATACGCTCACGTTCCTTCTGCTGCTCCTTCGTTTCGACAAGCTTCCATGCCAACTTCAGCGGCTCGCGCGTTTTGGAGAGCTGACGTAGCGAATCGTGGCGGAAGTAGACTATCTTGCCCTTGATGGTATCAGGGAGCTCCTCGGCTGGAACATTAAACCACAAAGCCATAGTATCGCGACCATTGGTCTGTGGGTCCATCAACACCTTGTCGCTCGGAATGTTATCAAAGATAAGCGAATCGATGCGCGGATAGTTGTCGTTGAAGTAGAGCATCGCCTTCTTCTGCTCGGGGCGCTGAGCATCCACCAAACGTTGGTTCACAAAGGCCTTGTCCGTAAACATTCGGAAGTAGAGCTGTGGCTCGGCCGTAGGATACATTCGCAACGAGTCGAACCAAATAGCAAACTCCGGCATCTTGGCTGGGTTGTATACAGTATCGAGCAGTCCCACCATATCGGTACCTGGCTCGTAGAGCTGATTGTCGTTCTTATCGCCAATGGCGTAGATACGATAGTTCACAGGTTTGAGGTTCTGTGCAATGAAGATACCGTTGTTCTGTGCTCGCGCAATAGCATCGGGCTTGCGGTTGAAGATTGTAGAGTCGTAGCCCGGAGTCTTAGGCAACGAGTCGGCAATATAGAACCACAAGAATGTGCGGCTCACCGAGTCGGCCTTGTACGAATCGGCCGTATAGCCCGAACACATCATCGAGTCGACCTTGTCGCCCGTCGAGAAGACAAAGCGCATAGCGTTGAGTGGATTGCCCTCGTTGTTGTCGCAGATGGCCGAGCCGAGGTCGATGGCATAGGTGGTATTCTCCTTGAGCGTATCGCGAATGGTAATCACAATGCCCTTGCCTCGAATATTGAGCAGCGGAGCCTTCTTCATGGCAGGAGAGGTGAACATCTCCTTGTTCTGATTCTTAATCTGTACAAACTCGTTGAACTCGATATAGATCTTCTTCTCCTTGAAATTGGTGGCGAAGTTATCGGGCTGAAGTTTGATTATCACCGGAGGAATTGTATCCTTCGGGCCACCATCTGGGGTCATAATATTGGCACAACGCGAGAAGAATGCCCCTCCGAAGAGCAGCAAAGCAAACAAGCGCAAAACTATTTTACAATTTTTTGTCATCTCTTATTCGTTTTCAACTGCGGGCGATGGCACCACCGTCCACTTATAGCCATCCTTCGAGCCCTCGTTATAGGTTGTTGTCTTCCATTTGTGGAAGATGAGGGTCAGGTAGGTGTAATGGAGATTCTCGGCCTCGGCCTTGCGGTAGATGTAGGCATACATCTTTGCCGCAGGATAGACCACCACAACCAATGCGGGTGCACCACTTTGGAACATCTGCAAATACTCTATCGAAGACTCCTCGGCTTGATAAGGCTCGCTCTCTACGTCGGGCACCCCCATTGTCTCGCCCGTCTCGGGATTGGTAATAATCTTAGCCTCGGCATCCTCATACGATGCGATAATCCAATCCTCGTTCGGGGTGTAGTAGATGTAGGCATAGCAACCCTCCGCAGCCGCAGCGCCACTTCCCGAGGTCTCCTCAGTAAGTACCTTTATACGCAAGGTGGTGTCGGTGGTAACCTTCTTGAAGCAACCCGTCAGAGCTATCACAGCCACCGCAACGATGGTTATATTTCGCAAAAATCTACCCATAAATCTTCTCTATCTTTTCGGCCAACTGCGCCTTGTCGCACTGCAACAACTCGCAGAGTGGCACAATCACAAATTCACGCTCCATAATAAGTGGATGCGGCACCTCGAGTCGCTCGGTCGAGATATGCTCCTCGTCGTAGAAGAGGATATCCAAATCCAATGTACGCGAGCAATATCGCGCACCTTCACGCACCTTCTCCTCGCGCTCTACATCGCGATTGCGTCCAAGTTGCGCCTCAACACCCTGCAACGCATCGAGCAGAGGCTCGGCCTCCAATGCTGTGGAAACCTCCCACGCCACATTCACAAAGAGCATATCGCTCTCGAAGCCCCACGCTCGGCTTTCGTAGTTGCGCGAACGCCTCACAACCTCAACACCTCGCTCGGCCAACAAACGCTCGGCCTCGACAAATCGCGCCGCCACGTCACCAATGTTACCGCCAGCCAATATTATCGCTCGGTGCATCACTTTCCAAAGTTTATGTAGCGACTGGTAGCCAGCGCAAAGTAGGACAACACGATGCGAGGGTCGCCATTTTGGCGCAGACGTCGCACCGCCTCCTCCAACAACTCCAAAATAGCCTCGATATTCTCCGAGCCGATATACGGCGAGAACTTCGAGCAGAAATCGGCCTCCTCACCCCAAAGGTACGAAGCCTGCGACACGCCCGCGTGCGTGATGTACGCCTCGCGCAACAAGCGCGCAAAGTCGTTCATCAGACCCATCTGTCGCTCACGCGAGAGCGATGACACCTCGTCGGCCCAAGCCAATAGGTCGAGATGCTTGTTGAGGTAGCAGTGACGCATCATCGTGCGGAAGAGGTTGAAGTTCTCATTCTTAATCTCGTCGTCCTCACCCGAGAGCATCTGTCGCAACTGCAACAAATCGCCACACGAAAGTCGCGCCATATTTCGCACCTCAGCCTCGTCCGTGATACCATTTTTGCGAATCTCCGCCACCATATCCTCGGCAGCAAGGCGAGGCACTGTAACCTCTTGCGTACGCGAGAGTATGGTGCCAAGAATCTTGTCGGGCTGCTCGGTGACAAGGATAAAAATTGTATCCTCCCACGGCTCCTCCAAGATCTTGAGAATCATATTTGCCGCCCTCTCATTCATTGTCTCGGGCAGCCAAATGAGCATAGTCTTGTACTTCGACGCAAACGACTTGAACGAGAGCTTACGAATCATCTCCTCGGCCTCGCGCACCGCGATAGCACCCTTCAGGGTCTTGCCCAAATCGAGCGAGTCGTACCACTGCTGTGCCGAGAAGTATCCGCCCGTACGCTCGAACAAATCGCGAAACTCGTTGATGAAATCGTTAGCCACCAAGCCATTTGTAGGCTTCTTGCCCTGCTTGTTCACAGGGAAAACCAAGTGAAGGTCGGGATGTGCCAGCTTCTCGATTTGGCGACACGACGAGCACTCACCACACGAGTCGCCATTTTGACGGTTGGTGCAGTGCAGATACTGAGTGTAGGCAAGTGCCAAGGCGAGTGTACCCGAGCCCGCAGCACCTACAAAGAGTTGTGCGTGACTGATGCGACCGCCATCTATTCCTGCTGCAAGTCGTCGTTTAAGCTCGGTGTGGCCTATTATATCACTAAATTTCATCGCTTACCCCTCTTCAAAACGTGGTTTAACATCCCCTTCAAATTTATCTTCTCGCGCCATACGGCATAGCCCAAGTAGACAACGATAAATATGGTCGAAAGTGTATATCTAACGACTACATTTGTTACCGGCAGCCACTCGGCCACAAAGAATATAGCCAAAGCCAAGACGATATACTCGGCTATGCGTCCAAACTGATATGGCGTAGGATAGTACAACCTGTTGAGCACAATGCTCACAGCCACCATCACCACCTCGGCAGCAAAACGGCTCCAAGCAGCTCCGTAGTAGCCAAGTCGCGGTATGAGCAACACGCCAAAGCCCACCGAAGCAACCAATCCCGTGAGGGTTATCCACAAGGCATACTTCGTCTTCTCTTCACGTTTGTACCAGAACGACAGGTTGAGCCAGACGCCACTTAGGATATTTGCACCAAGCACCACAGGGAGAATATGTATTCCCTCGCGGAAGTCGCGGCCCACAATCAACGCAAAGATGTCGCGATAGAGGGCGATGCCCAAAAAGATAAACATCGAAGCCATCACAAAATACTTCAACGCCGCAGCATTCATAGCCACAAAATCCTCCTTGCGGAAGTTCGACAAGAAGAATGGCTCGGCCGCCAAGCGGTACATCTGCGTAAAGAGGGTCATCACAACGGCAATCTTGGTTATTGCGCCATAGATACCCAACTCCGCCATTGCGCCATCAGGCACAAGGTACTTAATGAGTTGTCGGTCGATAAACTCGTTGGCTGTGCCCGCAATGCCCGACAAAAGCAGTGGTAAAGAGTAGGCGAATACCACCGCGAGCAACGCCCAATCCATCCGTAGTCGCACACGTCCCGACGCCAAAGCTACCGCCACAAGAGTCACAACACTCGCTGCAAGATTAGCCACGAAGGCCCATCCAACACCGAAATCCGACTTAAAGAGGCCCAACCCCCAAAAAGCCACAGCAAAGCCCACCTGCAATACAATATTGAGCAGCTTGAGCGAGACGTAGCTCATAGCCTTGCCCTGCTCGCGAAGTCTCGCAAATGGAATGCAGGCCGCCACATCCATCATCACGATAGCCGCCACAATCACTATGAAGGATGGATTAGCAGCATACTCTGGGCCCATCAATGCCGAGGCATCGTTGCGGAAGAGTGCCACCACTACAAAGAATAGCGCAGCCGCCAACGAGGTAATGCCCCAAGTAGTAGCAAACAACTTGCGCTTGTTCTGCTCGACATCGCCACCCTCGGCCTCGGCCTTTGCAGCGAAACGGAAGTAGCTCGACTCCATACCCATAGTGAGTACCACCAACGCAAATGGTATAAGAGCGTAGACATCGGTGATGATACCATACGACTCCACACCAAATATGCGGGTATAGAATGGCGTCAGCAGATAACTCAGCATTCTGCCGAGTATGGTGCTGATACCATAGATAGCGGTCTGTTTTGCAAGTTTTTCGAGCATAGTCAATCTGCAAAGTAACGCACGCGTAACGCATACGCGCACAAACATTCGAGGTGCAAAGATAGAAAAAACTTTTAGTTTTTATGTTAAATTTCGAAAATTAAGCAGCTAAAACCGCTCTTTTTTGCTATCTTTGTAAAAAATCAAACTAAAGAGGAGACTACTCATGAAAAAATTTCTGCTTTGTTGCGTTGCAACAACTCTTACAATCTCGATGGCTGCGGCACAACCGCAACTAACCCCAAAGAACATCGATAAGGTAATCAAGGCTATGACCCTCGAGGAGAAGGCCCACCTTGTTGTCGGCGCACGACTCAAAGACAACAAAGAGGCCGCGGGCGAAGTGGGCTACACCAGCAAGATAATCCCTGGAGCTGCGGGAACAACCTACCCTATACCTCGTCTTGGCATCCCTGCCATCGTGGTAGCCGACGGCCCTGCAGGGTTGCGTATCGCTCCAAAGCGCGAAGGCGATTCGCAGACATACTACTGCACAGGTTTTCCTGTAGGTATTCACCTCGCCTCGACCTGGAACGACGAAATCATCTACAACGTGGGCTCGGCTATAGGTCAGGAGGTGAAAGAGTATGGTGTGGATGTGTTGCTTGCTCCAGGCGTGAATATTATGCGTAATCCGCTCTGCGGTCGCAACTTCGAGTACTACTCCGAGGACCCTCTTTTGGCAGGTAAAACTGCAGCCGCAATGATCAACGGAGTGGAGAGCCACGGCGTGGGAACATCGCTCAAGCACTTTGCGGTTAACAATCAGGAGATCAACCGCTTGGCGAACGATTCACGCCTCTCGTTGCGAGCACTTCGCGAGATATATCTCCGCAATTTCGAGATTGCCGTTAAGGAGTCGCAACCATGGACCATCATGACCTCCTACAACTACATCAATGGCCGTCACGCATCGGAGGACAAAGGTCTTTTGGAGACCATCCTACGCGACGAGTGGGGATTCAAGGGTATGGTTATGACAGACTGGAACGGAGGTTACGATGCTGCGGCACAAGTTGCCGCCGGTAATGACCTTATGATGCCAGGTAGATATGCCCAATACAAGGATATTGTGGATGGCGTAACATCGGGCAAACTCGCCGAGGCAGACCTCGACAGATGCGTAAAAAGAGTCTTGGAGTTGATTGTGACAACTCCACGTTTTCAGGGCTACAAATTCTCGAATAAACCCGATTTGGATGCCCACGCAAAGCTCACTCGCGAGGTAGCTGCCGAGGGTATGGTGCTACTCAAAAACGACAACGTTACCCTTCCTCTCGAGGGTCGCAAGATTGCACTTTTTGGCTCAAACGCCTACAACTTCATTGCTGGAGGAGCCGGCTCGGGCAATGTAAATCGCCCATATGTGGTAGATTTGCGCGACGGACTTCTCAACAACGGAATATCGCTCTACGAGCCACTCGACGCTCGCTACCAAAAGCATATTAGCAGCGAACACAAGCGTCTTGCACCACAAAAGGCACTGCGTAAGTGGTACGTCTACGACCTACGTCCTACCGAGATGCAACGCCCTCACTCACACATAATCGAGGCGGCAAAATCGGATGCCGAAGTGGCTATCATCTCCATCGGTCGCCACTCGTCTGAGGCCTTCGACCGCCACGTTGAGCGCGATTTCCTACTCTGCCCCGACGAGGAGGCTCTACTCACAGCCGTAAGCCGCGAGTTCCACAAAATGGGCAAGAAAGTTATCGTGATTTTGAACATCTGCTCGCCTGTTGAGATTGCTTCGTGGCGCGATAAGGTCGATGCCATACTTGTATGTTGGATGCCAGGACAGGAGGGCGGAAACTCTGTAGCAGATGTTCTCCTTGGCAAGGTTTCGCCAAGCGGACACCTCCCAACCACCTTCCCTATCAACTACGACGACGTAAGCTCGGCAAAGAACTTCCCGCGTAATGTGCCTGAGAATGGCTTGAATCAGTCGCGTTTCAACATCTCGACTGTAGGTAAAATCTACGATGTTAAAAACATCGACTACACCAACTACGAGGAGGATATATATGTCGGTTACCGCGATTTTGCTACTCGCAAGGCCGAGGTAGCATATCCGTTCGGCTTCGGCTTGACCTATTCGCAGTTCGAGATGAAGGATATGAAGGTCGAGGAGTGCAAGAAGGGATTCAAAGTATCATGTGTGGTGAAGAATGTGGGCAAATTCCCTGCAAAGCAGGTTGTCCAGCTCTACTCCACCGAGGTTGCACCCGAGGTGGATCGTCCAGCAATAGAGCTGCGCGGCTACAAGAAGACACCTCTCTTGAAGGGTGGTGAGTCGGCTGTGGTTGAGATAGTTATCGACCGATGCGATCTTATGACATATAACGAGAAGGCAAACGCTTGGAAGCTCACCAAGGGCGACTACGACCTATCGCTCGGCTTCGATTCGCAGACGCTTCCACTCCGCAAGCGCATCACCATCACCAAAGAGGTTCTCCACCCTGTTTCGACCTCAATGGCTCCGGCCAATGGCGAGACATTTATCAAATAACGATAGGTTACCAAGTAAAAATGGGTGTCAGTATGCGCTGACACCCATTTTTCTTGACACCAAACTTAGCACTAGCCCTGGATATATTTTAAGAGCTTATTGTTCTGCATTTGCTCGGCTCTTGCAAGATACTTCTTAGGCTCTTTGATGCCGAAATATTTAGATGCTATAAGGGTGTTTATCTCGAGCATATGGTCGCCCTGAATGGCCATGCGCTCACGCCATACGCGTTGTATTCGCTTGCGAGGGAAGAGTTCGAACAGTAGTTCAATATCGGTCTCATCGAGTGTCATAAGGCACTTCTCGATAAAGACCTTATCGGGGATTCGCTCCATTGACTGCGCCCTGTACGACCAGAAGGCATTCTTGGCAATGAGTTGCTCGTAGAGATGCTTTCTTAGCGAGAGTTTACGCTGCACAAGCGACTGCATAGCTTGCATCGTGACCAGTTCTCCTTCGGGTAAATCGAAGTAGGATTCGAGCTTCATCGACAGTTGCAACGAGAGTTCGCGCTTGCCACAAATGATAAGGCTGAGCAACTGACGCGAAACACCCACTGCGCGAGCCACTTCCGATTGCGAAACCTCGTTTTTCGCTATAAGCTGTTCTATGTATTTACCTGTATTATAATCCATAACCTCCATTTATTGTCTACAATTTTGTTTACAAAGATAAAACAAAAAATCGAGACCTCCAAATAAAAAATAGAGCAACCACATAAGTTCTATGGTGAGAATATAGTACGCACATGATACATTATTTGAAAATAATGAATACCTTTGCGCCCGATATGAATAAACTTACCTCAATTTTAGTTGCAGTTAGTGCCGTGATAGTGGCATCTACTGCTGTGGCTCAACAACCCGAGAAGGTATATCCTTCGGCAAGCAAATTAGAGTATGTTGTCAAGGTAAACGACACGATAACATCTCCGTATATCAAGGACTTTACCGACCTCTATGAGAACGCTCCTGGAATCTTTACGTTCCGAGGCTCGCCGCGACGCGATATGCCACAGAGCGGAAAGTTGGCAACACGTCCAACACAGATTAAGCGCATGTGGTGCTTTAACACAGCATACGATAGTCGCGAAACCAAGTTTGGAACTTGGGGTGGCGGTTCGGGTTGGACTGGTCAGCCTCTCTATGTCGAGTGGCCCGACTCTTTGCTTGAGCGCCAGCGCAAGGAGAGCCCAGCGCTAACGGCAGACTTCTCCAAGCGTGAGATTATTGTCGGCTCACTTGCTAGCGAGGTATACTTTATCGACTACGAGAGTGGTCGAGCTTCTCGCAAGGCGCACAAGAGTGGCAACCCTATCAAGGGTACCGTATCGCTCGATCCTCGTCTTAATGGAAATCTCTACATTGGTCAGGGTATACCAGCTTCACAGCCTTTCGGAGCAGAAGTGTTCAACCTCTTTAGCCATAAGCGCATCTCATTTTTTGATGTAGACCAATACGCGTGGCGTCGCTGGAGTGCCTACGACGGCTCGGCGATTGTGGTCGATAATTTCGTTATTCGCCCAGCAGAGAATGGCACAATCTACAAACTCACCACTACCGACAAGAAGGTAAAAGTACACTCCTTGATGCGCTATCGCCTACGTGGTGTAAATATTGCGCCGGGTATAGAGTCGTCGCCTGTGGTGTGGAGACATTATCTCTACACTTGCGACAACAGAGGCAACATCTTGTGTACTAATATTGAGACATTAAAGCCGGTATGGCTCTATGAGAATCGCGATGATAGTGATGCTACGATTGTTTTGGCAGAGGAGAATGGACGCGTTGTGCTTTATAGCGGTACGGAGCTTGACAAGCAGGGCGATACTGGCTTTTGCCACTTCGTAAAGCTTGATGCAATGACGGGAGAGTGCATTTGGGAGAATAAAATCGCGTGCCACAAGATGAAACTTTACGGTAAGACAAGTGAGGGCGGTATGTTTGCAACTCCGCTGCTTGGTCGTGGCAACTGCGAGCATCTCATCTTTACCAACATGTGTGGCATGGAATCAGGCAACGGCAACTTCTTGGCGATTGACCGTGCAACGGGCAAAATTGTCTACAAGGTACCCCTTAGCCACTATTCGTGGTCATCGCCTGTAGCATTCTACACTCCCGATAATCAGATGTTTGTTGTTACGGGAGATGTCATCGGCAACCTCTATTTGATAGATGCCATAGATGGTAAGGTTATACACAAGATTCAGGGTGGCAACAACTTCGAGTCATCGCCTATAGTGGTGGACGACTGTATTGTTGTTGGAAGCCGTGGACGAGAGATTTATAAGTATAGAGTATTCTAATCCAAGATAAGAGATGAAGAATTATATTTTTGTAGTTCTGCTTTTGTTGATGCCGTTGTCAGCATCAGCGCGTCTTATGGCAATTCGAGATTCGGTAGCAAACGGATATAACTTTTGGCTTTATGTCCCGAAGCAGTATAAGGACCACCGAGCAGACCGCGCAAAGGAGCTTGCTGCATCTGCCGAGAAGGTCGATTCGTTGGCCGTAGATAGCACAAAGGTACCTGCAGGACTTCCTATTATTGTTTTTTTGCACGGACGCAGCTTGAGCGGTACCAACCTCAATACGGCGCGCAAATATGGCACTGTTGATGCCATCTCGCGCGGACGAAAGATTAATGCGATAGTTATTACACCACAGGTCACAAAGACCGATTGGTGGCGTCCAAATCGCGTTATGAATATTGTAAAGTGGGTTAGCGAGCGCTACGATGTCGATTTGTCGCGTCTTTATGTGTTGGGTATGAGCCTTGGTGGCTATGGCGCTATCGACTTCGCGGCTACATATCCAAATGAGACCGCTGCTGCTATGGGTCTATGTGGCGGTGGAACGAAGAAGAATTTGGCAAATATAAACAAGGTGCCAATGTGGATTATCCACGGTACTGCCGACTCGGCTGTTCCGGTTAGCGAGTCGCGTCGCGTGAAGGCAGCTATGGAGGCTGGAGACCCCGAAACTCCACGTTTGCGCTACGATGAATATGTCGGCGTAGAGCACGCACCGCTTGCTCGTCTCTTCTATCTTAAGGAGACCTACGAGTGGCTCTTCAAGCACTCTACCACCGACCCATCGCGTCCAGTTGATCGTACAGTTGAGATTAAGCCAAAGTACGCCGTAAGCAAATCCTATGTCTATCAGGGACTTCGCAAAGGATCAGGCAATCTTAAGACATACGACCCTCTTACTGGTGCAAAACTCCCTTCTATCGCTAAAAAGATGCCATATAACGGCACACAAGCAGTTTCGGCAAGTTCTAACGCAACATCGTCTAAAACGGAGGATACAGCCGCTGCTAAGAAGTCTACTTCAAACAACAAGGCCAACACCTCGTCAAAGGGAGCAGCTTCGAATAAAAGTACATCTCAGGCGGTGAAGACTCACGTGATGCAGTCGGGTGAGACCATTTCGCATTTGGCGGTTAAGTACAACACAACAACCAAGAAAATTTTGGAGCTTAACCCAGGTATTAATCCTAACAAGGTGAGGATTGGTCAAAAGATTCGCGTTCAGCCAGGTGGCGGTTCAAAGCAGAGCGCACCAAAACCGCAGCCTGTCTATCACACTATGCGAAGTGGTGAAACCATCTCTCATTTGGCAGTTAAGTACGGAACTACAACCAAGAAGATTCAGGCGCTCAATCCGAGCCTTAATCCAAATAAGGTGCGCATCGGACAGAAGGTTCGCGTTAAGTAGTAGTCGCTTGTCTATACCATAGAAGAAGGGCTGACCAAATTGGTCAGCCCTAACTATTACTGTACTTCTAGTCCTACTTCTGATAGCACTTTGGCGTGCGTAGCGTAAGCTCCTCGACGCGGCGGATAATCTTTGCGCGCTGTTTGTCGTTTACGATGAAGAAGTAACGATTCGAGCCCTTATCCTCGATAAAGAAGGTGTTGCTACGGAAATCAACCTGCACCATACCTGGCTTAGAAATCGACGCATAGCCACCCTTTGGCTCTGCAGCAAAGAGAACTGCTGTAGGATCCCACAATGGGCGATTGTATGGCATCTGCTGATAGTACTCGAAGGCCTTCACGCAAGGGTGATTCTCAACATATTTGTAACCCTCGTAGATTGCCTGCCAAGGGTAGAGGATTGTGCGACCAAGGCGATAGTCTGTAAAGTACATCGGCACAGGGCACTCAGCATAGAACTTAACTGCAGCAAAGTGGTCCTTGCGAACATTGTACTCTGCCTTCTGCTCGGCAAAGTTACCTGCCATAATAACCACCTTCTCGACCTTCTGAGCAAAGAGTTCCTTGCCCGAGAGTGGCGAGAACTCATCACCCTTCGACTCCATCATACGAGCCAAATTGGTCGAAAAGCCTACAGCTACGACTACCACGCTGTGATTCTCCTCCTTAGCGAGGAGCTGGCGAAGCAACTTGTAGCCATCGGGAATAGCATCCCAATCCTTTACGGTGTGCTTGTAGGTGTTGTTTGCTACAACATAGTCGGCATAGTTCAAGCGCTTAGACGTTGCAGTATCTACATAGCCCTCGTCGGGATAGATTTTTGCGATGCCGATAGGTATATTCGGATAGCCGTAGAGGGTGTTCATCGCATCGATAAACTTCACGCTACCGCCCTCACGCTTGCTCGATAGGATACCGAGAAGGTCGATAGTGCCCTCATCCTGATACTTGTAGAGCATATCCAACGCGATAACATCATCTACGTCGTTACCCATATCGGTATCGAAGATAATCTTGATTGGCTTATTAGCCGCCTCTACTGCCGAGAATGCAATAACGGCAATAACGGCCAAAAGTAGTTTTTTCATATGGTGTTCGTTATAAAGGTTTTACGTAGCGTACAGTATCAGGTGTAAGCTGACTGATGATAAAGTCGTCGCACTCTACATACTTGTTGAGCAACTCGTCGTTGTAGTGGCGAATGGTCAAGAGCTCCACCTTCGAGATAGTCTCCACATTGAAGCCCTCCTCCTGCAAGGCGGTCGAAACCTCCTCCAAGTGCCAGTTCGACTCCACGCAGAGGCCGAGCTCTACGGCGGTGTTGTGGATGAGGTTGGTCTTGATGCGGAAGCGCTCCAAGGTTGCAAAGATGATAGGGAACTTCTCCTCCAACACGAACGACAAATCGCGCGAACGGAGGCGCAAGAAGCTCTGATTGCGCTTAACGATGATGATAGGTGTTGCCACTGCATCGGCCTTGCCATCGATAACTGTACCCGCTGCGAGTTTGTTGCCGAAAGGCTTCACATACAGTGGTATGTTCTTGTTCTGCAACGGCTTGATGGTCTTCGGGTGGATAATCTGCGCACCGCTATATGCCAACTCGATGGTATCTACATAGTTGAGGTGGTCAATCTTCACTGCGTCAGGGAAGATTTTAGGGTCTGCGTTGAGGATTCCATCCACATCCTTCCACACGGTCATCGACTCAGCATTGAGGATGTTTGCAACAACGGCTGCCGAGTAGTCCGAACCCTCACGACCGAGTGTTGTGGTGGTTCCATCTGGTGCCGAGCCGATAAAGCCCTGACCCACGAAGATACGACTCTCAGCACCTGCACACGCACGGCGAAGTGGAGTCTTCGACTCCTCGATCAAGACGTTTGCATCCTTGTGGCGAGCCTGTGTGAGGAAGCACTTACGCATATCAATCCACGAGTTCTGCACGCCCTCCTTGTTGAGGAATGCCGAGATGATAGTGGTGGAAACCAACTCTCCGTAGGCTACGATGTGGTCGTACCACTCCTCCGCGCGGCTACGCTCGAACTTGTTGGTTGTCACCGCCTTACGCAACGCCTCGAATAGGGCATCAACCTCCTCGATGCGGTACTCCGCAGAGCCAAAGAGGTCGGCGATAGTGGTGTAGTGATATGCTTTTATTTCGGCGATTTTGCTCTCACAGAAGGCGGTATCGCCCTTGCGCATAGCGTCGAAGACCTCCTCCAATGCGTTGGTAGTCTTGCCCATAGCCGAAACTATAACGAACAATTCATTCTCATCACGAACAATATTGAGGAGATTACGAACACCATCGGCGTGACGCACCGATGCTCCTCCAAATTTGTAGACTTTCATAGAAATAGTTTATTACTTTGGGTACAAAGATAATTAAAAAGTCGAAAGTCGAGAGTCGAGAGTCGAAAGATTTTTGATTTTTTGCGCAATTTTTCGGAGATGGTTAGAGGAAGTTAGGGGTTATTAGCGGTTGTTATGGTGCGCCACGCTAATTTCCTCTAACAACCCCTCAGGAAATAACAACTATCGCCTAGCAGTCTGCTAGGCGATACCTTTAATTCTCAATTAAAAAAGCCAATAGCTAGAAGCCACAACTCTAACTACTAACTACTCACTAGTATAGCTCTATAAACTCCCACGTGTTGCCCACGGCGTTGAGGTAGCGCAGGAACTCGTCGCGTGAGATAACCACCGTGCCGCGGCTGTCGTTGGGGTGAAACGAAAGGCTCTCGGCCTGCTCTAAGTTCTTGTCGAGGAAGAGGTGCACGTGGTGCTCCTCGTCGTTGATAAGACCGAAAGGAGAGACCGAGCCTGGCTCCAAGCCGAGATAGCGCTCCATACGTTGTGGCGAGGCGAAGCTCAGCTTGCCCTGACGCAAGCGGTGCTCGAGGTCGTGAATAGCCATATCCTGGTCGCAGTCGAAGCATACCAAGTAGTGTCGATTACCCTTGTGGTTGCGGAAAAAGAGGTTCTTGCAGTGCACCGAGCCATCCTCGCGCCAATATTGCTTGGCTATCTCGATAGTCGGCGACTCGGGGTGAAAATAGACCTCGTATTTTATGCCGTGGGCCTCCAAGAAGTCGAATACCTTCTTGCTACGCAAATCCAACTCTTCCATAGTTTTTTGCTTTTAGCCATTGGCCATTAGCCATTAGCTTTTTTAATTTCCTTAATGCTCTTTATACTCTGAATCGGTATTCTCGAAGATAAATGCAAACATATCCGCCGTCTCCTCGATGCGCTTCGATGTTGGCTTGCCCGCACCGTGACCCGCATTGGTGTCGATGCGGATAAGAACTGGGTTGTCGCCCCTGTGACAATATTGCAACTGGGCAGCAAACTTAAACGAGTGCGCTGGCACTACTCTATCGTCGTGGTCGCCCGTAGTGATGAGCGTTGCAGGATAGTTCACACCCTCGCGCAAGTTATGCAGAGGCGAGTACTTTATGAGGTAGTCGAACTGCTCCTTCACGGCCGACGAGCCATACTCCACAACCCAACCGTGACCGATGGTAAAGAGGTGGTAGCGTAGCATATCCAACACACCTACTGCCGGCAATGCAACGGCATACAACTCAGGGCGTTGCGTCATACAAGCACCCACCAACAGACCTCCATTCGAGCCGCCCGCGATAGCCAACTTCTTGCTCGAGGTATAGCCCTCCTTAATGAGGTGCTCGGCAGCGGCGATAAAGTCGTCGAAGACATTCTGCTTATTCTCCAACATACCGCCCTTGTGCCACTCCTCGCCATACTCCGAGCCTCCGCGCAAGTTCACCACAACCCACACGCCGCCCTGCTCCATAAACATTGCTGCCGTGGTCGAGAACGATGGGGTGAGGTTGATCTGGAAGCCACCATAACCATAGAGGTAGCAAGGGTTATTGCCATCGAGCTTAAGGCCCTTCTTGTGCGACACGAACATCGGCACGCTAGTACCATCCTTGCTAGTGAAGAATATCTGCTTGGTTTCGTAGCCCTCGCAGTCGAACTTAACCTCCGAGCGGTGATACAACTCCGACTTACCACTCTCGATATCGTAGCGATAGATGGTGGCAGGTGAGGTGTAGTTGGCTACGGCGTAGTAGACATCCTTATCCTCGCGCTCGCCATCGAAGCCGCCCACCGAACCGATGATTGGCAACTCCACCTCGCGCACGAGATTACCCTTACGGTCGTATTGGAAGATTTTGCTCTGCGCATCGATAAGATACTCGGCAAAGAGATATTTTCCAACCATACCCACGCTCTCGAGCAACGAATTGCTCTCGGGGATGATGTTATACTTCTCGCCTGTGATGAGATTTACGCCCATAAGGCGATAGTTTGTTGCGTGGTCGTTAGTCATAACCAAGGCCTCGTCCTCGTAGCAGTCGAGCAGGAGATAGTCGTACTCGAAGCCCTTGAACATCACGCGCCACATCTTGTCCGACGAACGTCTGTAGAGCATCTGCGTACCCGAAGTACCTGCCTGAGTGGTTATGAACTGCCACTTGCCATCCTCGCTCTCGCCGCCACTATGGTAGTGGAGTGGATTTCTCTTATCCTCGAAGATGAGCGTATCCTCGGCCTGCGAGGTGCCAAGGCGGTGGAAATAGACCTTCTGATTGGTGTTTTGTGCCGAATATACCGCGTCACCCTCCTTCGGTGCGTCGTATGCGCTATAGTAGAATCCGCGACCATCGCGAGTCCACGATGCTCCCGAGAACTTCACCCACTTGATATGGTCGGCAAGCGGCTGCATAGTCTTGGTGTCGAGCACCTTAATCTCGACCCAATCCGAACCCGCCGAGGCGAGTGCATAGGCGAAATATCGGCCATCCTTGGTGAATGTTCCGGCGTGAAGTGCCACAGTACCATCCTCCGAGAGGGTATTAGGGTCGAAGAAGAGCTCCTCCTCTGCATCGGCAAGATTGCGCTTGCGGTAGATTACACTCTGATTCTGAAGACCACTATTGCGCGAGATGTAGTACCAATCACCGTGCTTTACGGGTGCACTCTGGGTTGGATAGTCGAGGAGCTCGGTCAGTCGCTCGCGAATAGGCTCGCGCTGAGGTAGCGAATTGAGGTATCCGAAGGTAACCTCATTCTGCGCCTTCACCCACGCCGCCGTACGCTCCGACATATCGTCCTCGAGCCAACGGTACGGGTCGGCAATCTCTGTTCCGTGATAGTTGTCTACAACGCCCTCGCGCGCCGTCTCAGGATAGTTCATCTTATTCTCTGTTCCCATATTCTTAAGAAGTTGGCAGCCAAAATATCCGGCCACATACATAATTGCAAAAAACAGAAGAAAAGCGAGCACGCTCTTCATAAACTCTTTGTGGTTGCTCTTCATTAGCTCAGTTCTATTGTTTGTGCAAATATAATAAAAAAAAGCCAATGGCTAATGACCAATGGCTAAAAGCTAAGAAAAATGGCTCGGGCAACCGAGCCATTTTCTTATTTAGGAAGGTTATTCTCATCAAGATCGTAGAGGAGTTCGATATCATCGACAAACATCCACGAAGAGTCACTTCCCGTAAAGTAGTCGCCATAGCCCGAGCAGGTGAAGGTGAGCACCAAGCGCGAAGCTACAGCCTCGGGGTTGGTATACTCGATAGGAATGGTCATGGTGTGCCACTCCTTGGTCTGCTCGACAACCATCTCGGGATTGGCATTGCTATCGAAGTAGCCCAAGCCAAACACGCCCTCGGCGGTGCGAGGATCGAAGAAGGTCTTCTCGTCGGAGCTATCCACGCAGTGCGACTCGCTCCAATCGGTGAGGCAGAAGAATACCTTAGCGAGGTCTGGATCACCACCCACTACACGAATCTGCTTGCTACCGATATGGTACTCCGAGCCTGTTGCAGCGGCCTTACTATTTACATAGTTGATGCCACCACGCGAATACTTAACCTTGAAGCGGAGAGCCACAGGCTTGACATTTTCGCTGATAGGACGACCAAAGTATACGGTTGCATTTGTACCGAGTGTGCGGCCATAGTAGCCCACGAAGAGGTTACCTGCGGCAAACTTCATATTGAGCACATTCTGCGAGCCCATATAGGCACTTGTCTCGCCCGCGGAGTCGCTCGGCACATTGTCGGCATTGGCGCTCTTATATACCGGATAGGTGAGGTTATATGCCTCGCCAAGCGAAGTACCTCCAGGGTTACCCGAAGCCCAGAACATATTCTCAGGCGAAGAGAACGGATACCAGCAAGGACCAGCCTCGCCCGAAGGGAGCTTGTTCTGGTCGTTGGTGAACTTACCCCACTCCTCCAACTGCGAGTTAGGCATCTGGTAGAGAGGTGCAGTAACAACCACCTTTGGAGCCTCCTCCGACATCTTGCCATCGGTATAGCCCGTAACCTCGTACTCTACGCCCGACTCCAAGCCACGAATAACGGCCTTGACATAGCCCTGCTCGAAGCGGTTGTATGGGTTCGAAGCGTCGGTAGCATACCACTCAGGCTTAACCTTAATCCACTCGTCGGTGCCCTTCTTACGATAGACAAACTCGATGTTCGAGCCCTCGATAGCGACAGCCTTCAACCAAATAACCTTGCCACCTGCTGCTACGTGCGAGAAGGTGAGTGAAGGCTTGGTAGGCACAACAACCAACTCCCACACGGTGTTACGGCCATAGGTAGTGACCGAAAGGGTGCGGGTATGATTGGCATTGTCAAAATCGGTAGGTACGTCCTCCAACTGAGGGTAGTCGAATGCCGAGCGCGGACCAAAGCGAAGGTCTGTGGTGCGGACATTGTTGAGAGCATAGTCATCGCGACGCTTAACTATGGCGCGATTACCCTCCAAGTCCCACTCTGTAGCACCAATCTGACCATCTACAGTCCAGATGCGGTTGATGGTTTGAGTTGCCACAATCTTCCACTCGTACGACTGGAAATAGGAGAGGGTGATATACTCGGGTTGCGACATATTCACCACCTTGCCATTAAGATCCTTCGAAACCTCGATTTGGCTCTCGTCGGCGTCGTAGCTGACATTGGTAATAACGTCGGCACCGAAAGATATGGAGTTGAACTGTACCGCCTCGATATTGGTCTCCTCGGCAAGAGGAATCGTAGCGGTATAGGTTGAACGATCGAGGATGATATCGCCGCTTGCGCCCTCAACATCGAGCGAAGCAATATAGAGATCCACCACAGGGCGTGGCAAATCGTTCTTGATGCACGAAGCCATAGCTACGGCAGCAATGAGGGTTATAGCGAGTTTCTTAGTCATGTTGCAATCTCAAATTTTGTTCGTTTTTCTTACTCCAAAGGTGCACGGTGACACCGATGTTAATCTCTGCTATATTGAGGCGGAATGCCAACTTCGAGAAGTCGCGAGTGCCGATTTCGTTCATCTGCGAATCGAACTGCTTGATGTGGGTATATCGCAAACCACCCAATCCGAACGACACAGTAGCACAAACATTCGGGAAGATGTAGGCTGCAACTCCAGGATTGAAGTTCAAGCGCACCTTGTAGCTATCCGATATCGAGCCACTCCACTCGTTGTTGAACATAAAGTTGAATCCCGAACGGCCATACGAGCCCTCCAGCTCCAACTCGCCAAAGACTCCAAAGCGGCCTCGTTTGTCGAGCGGCACATAGGCGCGGTGGAAAATCGAAAATGAGTAGGCGTTGCTCAAATATTTCAACGCGACACCTTCGGTGCTGAACTCCATACCATTGATGAAGTTACCGAGGTTGATATTAGCGTTATCGAAATTGCCTGCCATATGAGTATATCCCAAGCGCAAGCCAATCGAGAGATTGTCGCGATAGAACCATCCGAAGTAAGGCTTGACGCTCACCACCGAGCCACCGAGGCGGAGATTATCAACCAAGAGAGCGAGGTCAGAATCGTCGGTCGAGAGTGTACCATACGAAGCCGAGATACCGCAAATCCACTCATTCTTGTAGGCAAAAGCGTTCTGGTCGATTTGACGATCGATGCGGTTGATCGCCTTGCGAACCTTGGTGCTATCAGGCTTCTGAGCAAAGAGAATACCCTGTGCATCTGCTGTATACGACGCACTCGCCACGAGCACTGTCGCTATAAATAGAAATATCTTCTTCATCATAATCAAGTCCTTTCTTTTTGAGTTTAGAGGTAGAATGACGCACCCAATCCAATGGAGAAGATGTTTACCTTAAAGTTCATCTGCGACGAGGAGCTGCCTCCCATCACCACCTGATTGCTTACCTGACGTGTATTCGAGTAGTTGAAGCCAAAGACTCCGATATTCACCTCGATAGCCATATTGTTGGTAAGGAATGCCGCTACACCCGGGTTCACGCCGAGCGAAACATCGAACGAATTGGCGTATGTTCCACTTGGGCTTGCCGATGGGCCTGCCACCAACTTCGACTGCGAGCCGCCCATAGCCAAACCCACCTCGGCAAAGAGCGCAAAGCGCTTGTTGTCCTTGCCCAGCGGGATATACTTACGCCACAAGGCCTCGACGTTGTAGGAGTGCTTGAGCGAGAAGTAGTTTGCATTGTCGAGCGACGTAATCGAAAGACTTGCGTTGTCCAACTCGGTCATTCCGCGCGAATAGCCAAAACGAACACCCACCAACGAGTTCTTCGAGTAGGCATAGCCCAACAATGGGGTAATCTTAAACTGGTAGCCAGTCGATTGGATATCCTCGATAATGAGGAAGTTGTAATCTTTGTTGCTATGGGTTGAGTAGGATACAGAACCACCGAATACCCACTGTCCCTTCGGCACAAACTCGGTGCGAATATTCGCAATACCACGATTTTGGCGACGAAGGCTGTGGTTATAGGTGACGCTATCCGCCCCCTTCACGGCTACACTCTCCGCCATTGCCGAGCAAGGCAGAAGAAGCAGTGCCACAACCATTAGTTTCAAAATTTTATTCATCGGTCTCTTGTGTTACCTTTTATTTAAGTTTAATATACGAGTTCGATATCATCGACATACATCCACGACGAGGTCGAACCATCGAAGAAATCACCATAGCCCGAGCAGGTGAATGTCAAGATGAGGTGTGTAGGCACCTGGTTAGGATCCGAGCCATAGAACGAGAACGGAATCTCCACCTGCTTCCACTCAGACTGCGAGGTGGTTGTCTCGAAGTATGCCGAGTAGAGCACGATACTATAGCGCGAATCGCCCGACTTGATGTTAGCGTCGCTTGGAGAGAATGTTGTACCCTGACCATCGCTACTATCCACCAAGTGTGTGTTGGTAGCCATACAGCAGAAAATCTTGCAGAGGTCGGGATCTCCCGACTTACCAACGCCACTACTGCTCTTGTCGATGGTACCACAGTTCCACTTAGCCCAGAAACGAATGGCTTTCGGTTTTGCATTGTATTCGAATGGCTGACCGAAATATACCATAGCGTTCAATCCATTCATACCGCCCCACGAACCAATATATCCGTTTCCTGCGGCAAACTTAGCCACGATGTACTCCGAGTCCATATACATAGACTTTCTACCCTTTGAGCCAGGACGTACATCACTGCTACTTTTGGTAATGTTGTACGATGCTCCCAAGGTGGTAGTACCATAGTTACCTGTACACCAATATGGGTTTGTTCCGTTAGCCCAAGGAATAATTACATTACCATCCTGGCACCAATCCTCCAAGTTGCCATTCGGAATCTGATTACCATCGCGAGTGGTGAACTGACGGATGCCGCCAGCATTCTTGCCATCAATAACGAGCGAATAGTCGTAAGTGTGGTTTGCTGCCAAACCGTCAATCTGCGCCTCGTAGGTATTACCACCATTTGTCGAAGCCGTATAGTGCTTCCACTCCGCATCGCCATCGCGGTAGATAATCTCCACGATTGATGGTGTGCCATATACGGTAGCCGAAAGAGTCGACGTACCTCCCGTCCAAGACAACTTCTCGTTCGAATTGTTGTAGGCATTCACACCCGACAAGGTGTAAGGCAACTCCTTGCGAGCCTCACCGCCACTCACGTCGGTCACGCAGAGCTCGATAGACTGATCACCGCCATCAACGAGGTAGAAGAAATCCTCCGAGAGAGTCACAGCGAGCTGTGCTGTGTTCAATCCCTCGACCTTAACGCCTGGAACAGTTGCTGCTACAGCGTCGTATGTCTTGCCACAAGCCGAAAGGGTCACACCGCAGAACTCGGCAATCGAGGTTGCCAAGTACTTACGCTCGCCACCAACATAGATGTGGCGCTCGTTGATATCGAAGCCCGAGCCCTTAATCTCAGGATCTGGATTGAAGCCAAAGTGGTCATCGCGGTCGTCTGTGCTTTCATCAACCACAACATCCAAGCCGCCAAGGAAGCCGTTGGCATCCTTCGAGTACTTGAACGAGAGTTTGTAGCCCTTCTTTGGTGCTACATCCTCGAGCGTGCCGCTCTTGTCGACCGCCACCTGCTCGCCATCGGCATACTGGAAGGTACCGACAAAGCGCCACGAAAGGGTTGTGCAGCCCTGTGGCATAATGAAGTAGCCCTTCTTGCTCTCGGTGTAGGTGAGTTTCACGCTATTCGAAGCCTTAACCTCAACATTGTAGCCAGAGAGGAATCCATCGACCACAGTCTGGTCGAACAACACCTCAACAGGCACATTCTGCATTACCGCCAACACATCTACGGTAGCAGACTCACCTGCCACAACATCGAACTCTTTGTCGCCAATGAAGTATTGCTTCGACTCGTCGAAAGTTGCCGCAACAGCCTCGCCACTCTCTACCGAAGCCGAGTAGTTGCCAGCCAAGAGCCATACGCGCTCAGGCTTCTGCATATCCTCCTTCGAAGAGTCGTACTTACGCACAAGAGTAAGCTTATCGCTCTCGTGCTTGTATATCGAGAGAACATAGTCGCGGTGCGACTCTCCCTCGGTTGTGCGTGTAGCGACATTGAACTTCACCGCACCCTTCTCGGCAGATGGAGCATTGTCGGTGTTATCGACCTGCGGCGAGTTCACACACGCCGCCAAGGCCAATGCACACACACAAATTGTTGTATTTATAAATCTTCTCATCGTCTATTAGTTTCCGGTTTGAAGCATCAAAGTCTTAACGGTGGTGTTACCCTTGTTGTCGGTAACAGTGATGACAAAGTCGTGGTTCTTCAAATCGGTACCACTCACAGCCTTCAACACACTCATAAACTGTGTAATCGAGAGCTTAACAAAGGTCTTGTTCACAACCTCGTCACCTACGGCGAATCCAAGGCCACGCAAAGGATCCTCAACATCGATATACTCCTGTGGGTTGCGGCTGTCGTACGACTGCTTTGGATAGCAGAGGTTCAACACATTGCAAAGACCCGTCTTGTACAACTCATCCGCAGTGAGCGAACCCGAATTAATCTCTACGAGGAACGACTGAATGCCATTTGGAGCGTTAACCAAAAGGTCTACCTCCAAGCCATCTACAATCTGCTCGCGCTGGTCGATATCGTGCTTGTCCCATACGATGGTTGGGCCATTGCCCTCAGTCTCACCGCCAGTGTTGTCGTCCGAAGGATCTTTCCACTCCTCCTCGCTTACCTGGTCGGCAACATTGCAGGGAATAACCTCGTCGGTAACCCAATCCTGGAGAGTTACACCCACATTGATGTTACCCTCGGCTGCATGCTCGATATAGAAGTGAACTTTGCTATACTGTCCCGCCTTCACGTCGCGCACCTGCTTGGTCATCTCGATAGGCTTGAAGTTGATTTTGTCGGCAGCATAGCTACCCTTGATGCACATATCGATATTGTTCAACACCTGTGGTGCAGCAAAGAAAGCGGCACGAGTCTCGGTGAGCGAGAATGACAATGTATTCTCGCCTACGGTTACCTCGGTAACGGTCGTCTCGCCAAGACGCTCGAGCAAATCGGGAGCATACGAAATAGACACCTTAATCTGCAACAACGAGCAGACAATCTCCGAGAGGGTTGTGGTCTGGTTACGTACAATCTTGAATGCACGCTCTGTACCATACTCTGGAGCATCCCAAGCGGCACCCGGAACCTCGCCCGACTGAATCTTGAAGATGTAGTCACCCGCCTCGAGCTCGATAGCCTCGGCAGGGCGCTCGCCATACTTGAACGAGTGAATGGTTTCGTTCTCCGAGTTGATAATCGAGCAGTCGAACATCTCGACGTTAGCACCGCGTGTTGCACGTGTAGAGAGGAGGCCCATCTCGGGGTCGCTCTCGTCGATACGGCAATCTACCGCAAGATCTGCAATAGAGAGTTGACCCTTGTTCGATGCTGGGGCGTTACCTCCATTAATATCGTCTCCGAAAGAGAGATTACCCTCGGCACAACCCACAAAGAGGGATGCAAGGAGTGCTACTACTGTGAATTTTGTAATTTTCATATCTTTATGCGTTTTCGTTTAATTCAAATTCAAGTTCTGTGGTATCGACAATCTCGCCATCGAATACAATGTTCACCACTGCATTTCCTGCGGTCGAGAGGTCGAATACAACCTTGTGACGAGTGGTTGGACGGAGCGTTACTGTGCTCTCGAGCTTGGTCACCGAGCCTGTCTGGCGCACAGCCTCGCAGGTAATCTTCACCTCGCCCGCATTGAGGAAGAGCAACTCCTCGCTCTCGGCCGTCCAGTCGAACGACTTAACCTTGAAGGTCGACTGTGGGAAGTATCCGTCGAAGTTTGCGGTGGTCTCGATTGCGATAATCGAGTTCTTCATCTTCACCTCGACAGCAGCATCGGCCGTAAGACCATACATAGGCACCTCAACGCTTGTCGAGCCCTCGAAGTATGGCTTCGACCAACCCTCAGCACCCTTCTCACCATGGGTGAGGAGTATCGAGTATGGAGCCGATACAAAGGTCAGTCCCTCGTTCAACTCCGCCTTCATATCGGCCAAAGTGGCCCAAGTGAAAGTGTTGTTGTTGCCTGTCATCTCCACCTTCAAATCATCTGCCGAAGGCACAAGGTTCTCGGGCAGAACAAAGCGGTCTGTCGCCTCGTTCTCGCCAACCTCGCTACGAGTGGTAGCGCTGATGGCAATCTTACCCACCTGGACATCCGCGCTCTCGTGTGTGTGGCACGCAGTCGCTACGACCGCAAGTGCTAATGCAAAAAGTATCTTTTTCATATCTCTTGGTCGTTTTTACTGTGCGATTGAAACCTTGATGTTGTCGATGTAGATAGCCACCTCGTTGTTACCGATGTCTTCTACCGTAAAGGTAGCGTGAGGGTAGAAGCAAAGGCGAGTAGCATTGTTCACATCCGTTACATAAGCCGAATAGGTTGGGAATACGCTGCTGAATGAATCCAAACCATAATCGATGCTCAACATCTGGTCGAGGTGTGTTGTACCATAGTCGGCCAATGTGGTCGTGAAGTCCGAGCCCAAGCCCTTGGTACCCATTGGAATACCATCGATAGGATTAGCGCTATTGGTGTGGGTAGCAACCGATACTACTGACACCTGCTGACCCGACAATTTTCCGCTATACTCGGCAGCACCAGCGTCGAACTGTACATTGAGGTTGACTTTTGCGCCACTCTTGAGGTTGATCATCGCTGGCGAATCCAAACGTCCGTGGTGCGACGATGCGAACGATATGATAATCTTCACCTGCTGGTAGCGGGCGTTGATACGAGGACAAGTGCCCACGCCAAGCATAAATCGTGCAGCATTCCAGCCCGAGTGCGACATATAGCTATCGAGGCTTGCACCACCTTGATTACGGTCATCCGAGCCGAGGCTGTTGTCGCCATCCTTCGATGCCGAAGTGTGAATGCACGAGAAGTCCTCCTCGAAGAGGTATGGTACGGTCAAGGCTGGGATGATGTTTACACCGGTTGTGTATGATGATGGCATTGTGAACTGACCCTTCACAATGGCGCTCTTACTCTCGAATGTTGCGGTAAAGGTCTTACCCTTGTACGCGTCGAACACCGTTGCCGAGTTGCTATTCACCGAGTAGTCGTAGTTGTTACCGTTCTTAGTCAACGCCAATGCTGTGCCGTTGTGGTCGGTAATGGTCAAATTCTCCACAGCCTCACCGAGGTTGTTTGTACCAATCGAGAAGCGGAGTGTCGACTTCGATCCCGGTACGGTCAACGAGAGCGGAGTGATATGGCCTGCAAGGCACTCCTTCGAGAGAGAGATGGTTTTATCGATAGAGAGGCTACCATCAACGCCTTCTGCCAGAAACTTAACATCGCCCGATATGGTCTGAGGGAAGATTATGCCCCAGGCTGTATCGCCAACACCAACACCCTCACCGCAATCGATAACAAGTTCGCGCGAAGCGTTCTCGAGCGTAGGTGCTGCACTAGCGTTGGTTGCATCTACGGTCACCTTGCCGGTAACCTCCGATGGGAAGGTAAACTTCAGCTTGCTAATCTTGGTGCCAAGGTTATTCTCGGCGATAGTCACCTTCAATGTGTGCATCTTGTGCTGGAAGTCGAGAGGCAAGCTATTAATCTTGCTAGACGAGATTGCCGGTGCCACAATTGGGCTTGCCACCATAACGTCGTATGCGCCATTGAATGTTACACCTTGCTGCTCGGCAGGGATGGTGTAGGTAGCCTTGCGACCATTTGTAGTCTGAGGCTTTGGCGATACTGCATAGTAGGTGTAGTCGCCCTCCACCAACGAATTGGCAGTTTTCGAGGTAAAGACAGCCTCCTGCAACGAGTGCCAATAATACATCATTTGGAACTCCACGGCGTCGTAGATGAAACCGCCCGTTTCGTTCTCGGCCCACAAGGCAAAGGTGTCACCCTCCACCCACGAGGCTCCACCCTCCGCGTCAATCGCTGTACGGCTGATACCGATAGGCAGACCGATGGAGAGCTCGGTCTTTGCCACAGCTACGCTATTGCCCTCCTCGACCGCTTTAGAGCAGCCACAGAGCAATGCGAGAGTCGCAAATACCGCCACAAAGTAAAATTTCTTCATAGTAATGCAATTAAAATCGGTCGCAAAAATAGGTGTGTTATATAATATATAAAAATTTTTTCAACGAAATCCCCGTTTATTCCCACGAAAAAGCCCCGAGGCGTCCCCGAGGCTTTAGTATAATCTTGTTTTCGGCTATTTGAGATATTTGTCGAGCCAGCCGAAGAATTCGCGGTTCCAAACCAACGAGTTCTGTGGTTTGAAGACCTGGTGTGCCTCGTCCTCGAACGACACCAATCGCGACGGAATGCCACGCATACGGGCTGCCGTGAAGGCCTCCAACGACTGGGTGTAAGGGATGCGATAGTCCTTCTCGCCCGTGATGATGAGGATTGGAGTATCCCACTTATCCACCGCCTTGTGTGGCGAGTTTGCATACGAGCGCATCGCTGTCTTATTCTCCTTATCCCAATATGCGCCTCCGTAGTCATTATTCAAGAAGAACAACTCCTCGGTGTGGCCATACATAGACTCGAAGTTGAAGATTCCGCAGTGAGCAATAAAGGCCTTGAAGCGCTTCTGGTGGTGTCCAGCGAGATAGAATGTCGAATAACCGCCATACGATGCTCCCACGCAACCGAGATTCTCCTTGTCGCACCACTTCTCCTTGGCCACATCGTCGATAGCCGAGAGGTAGTCGCGGATATTTTGGCCCGAGTAGTCGCCCGAAATCTGATCGAGCCACTCCTGACCGAACGACGGCAAACCACGACGGTTTGGTGCAACTACAACATAGCCCTGAGCCGCCATAAGCTGGAAGTTCCAACGGTAGCTCCAGAACTGCGATACCACACTTTGAGGGCCACCTTGGCAGTAGAGCAAAGTCGGATATTTTTTATTCTCGTCGAAGTCTGGCGGAAGAATCACCCAAACGAGCATTTGCTTGCCATCAGTGGTCTTAACCCAGCGTTTTTGCACCTCTCCGAGCTTGATATTGCTGTAAACAAAATTGTTGACATCGGTAATCTGCTTTTTCTCGCCATTTTCGAGATTGAACTCAAAGAGTTCAGATGCCATAGAAATAGTCATCAACGAGCCAACACATTTGCCCGAAACAATCTCGAATGAGTTGATATCGTGGTCGCCCTTGGTGATGACCTCGACCTCGCTCTTTCCATCGACCGCTACACGGCAAATTTGGTGGGTTGCCTCGATAGGTGCAATGAAGTAGATGGTCTCGTCATCGGCCCAAACAACATTGTTGGCGTGGTAATCGAAGTTGGCAGTTAGGTAGTTCATCTCGCCCGACTCGAAGTTGTAGACCATAAGGCGCTCCTTGTCGGCCTCGTTACCCGGGCGCTCCTGCGAACGGAAAGCAATCTGCTTGCCACTTGGCGACCATACAGGGTACTTGTCGTAACCCACGAACGGATAGGCGCCACTCTGCTTGCAGAGGTTGATGGTTTCACCGCCCTCGAGGTTGTAGACAAAGATATCCGAGTCGGTAGAAACCGCATAATCGGCACCTGTAAGTGGCTTACAGGTGTATGCGAGCGACTTTCCGTCGGGACTCCATGCAATCTCGGCGTGGTCGAAGTATGGTGCTAGTGGGGCATCCCATGCCGACTCCTTGCCGATGATGTCAGCACCCTCGCCAACACCTGCGTTCGAGAGCTCAGCAACAAAGATATGGAGGTACTTTCCACTATCCCAATAGTCCCAATGGCGCACCATCAAATCGTCGTAGATACGAGCCTTCGACTTTGCCATATCTTTGTGAACATCAGCCGAATTGACATCCTTGGCCTGGACGTACTGAGTGTAGTAGATGTGGCTCTCATCTGGAGCTACACCAAAGCCCTCGATACCACCCTCGATTTTCGAAATCTGAGTCTGATTCGAGCCATCGGCATTCATCTTCCAAAGCTGCATATCGCCACCGCGATTTGTGGCATACCAGATATAGTCGCCATTAGCGCCCCAAGATGGCGAAACGGCGTTTGCTGTGCGGTCGGTAAGTTCACGCTCCGCACCCGAAGCAAGATCGCGGCTGACAATTACGGTTACACCCTTATTCTCCTCCATATTGTAACGTGTGAGGGTGTAGAGCAGGGTTTTGCCGTCGGGCGAGAGGGCGTGCGCACCCACGCGACCCATCTTCCACAAAACCTCAGGGGTGAGGCGTGCCGCTGCAATCTCCTCGGCAGTCAGCGCATTGTCGATTTTAAGAGGCTCTTTCGTAGGGGCATTCTCCGGAGAGTTACATCCCGTCGAGCCGAAAAGTAGCAATGACATAGCAATAAAAAGTTTTTTCATACCCATATTTTAAGTTTATTTCCCTATCTTTGTCTTCAACTAAGCAACCACAGCGATGCAAACCACCATATTTTTCACAGATAAGACGCTGGTTTTAACCGACACACCCACCGAATTGGAGGGTGCTGTACATCTGCCATCGAGCGAGCTTTCGAAGGCGAATGTACTCAAAATTTTTGAATCTACCAACTCCATCATCGTTTACGACAAGGCTATCGAGGCGGTGAAGGAGCGATTTTTTGGCGAGTTTAAGTATGTGCAGGCCGCAGGAGGCGTGGTCTACAACGACAGGGGCGAGGCGCTAATGATATATCGCAATCACCGCTGGGATTTGCCCAAGGGACACGTCGATATGGGCGAGAGTGATGAGGAGTGCGCCGTACGAGAGATTGCCGAAGAAACAGGTGTCGAGGGGGCGAAAATTGTTCGATTTTTGTGCAATACACTCCACTCCTACAACGTTTATGGAGTGTGGGAGATAAAGCGCACCGCGTGGTACGAGCTTATCGCACCAGCCACCGAGACCAAGCCTCAGGCCGAGGAGGGCATTGTATGTGCTAAGTGGTGCCACAAAGAGGAGGTCGAGCAGAACTTGGCCGAAACATATCCCACTATTCGCGAAGTTTTCGCCGCTAAAAACTTGTAAACTATGGTAAGAATTCTTTGGGTTGACGACGAAATAGAGTTGCTGAAGCCACACATTATGATACTCCGCTCGAAGGGGTACGAGGTGGAGACCTGCAACAATGGCTACGACGCCATAGATATGGCTACGGAGACGGCCTACGATGTGATTATTCTCGACGAGATGATGCCTGGAATGACCGGTCTCGAGACACTTCCTCTCATCAAGGATGTGCGACCTACCACGCCCGTAATTATGGTTACGAAGAGCGAGGAGGAGGACATTATGGACAAGGCCATAGGCTCGAAAATTGCCGACTATATCGTAAAGCCTGTGAACCCATCGCAGATGATTCCGCTCATCAAGAAACACGTTCAGTCTCAGCAACTTGTGGCAGAGCAAACCACAGCCGACTATCGTGCCGAATTTGGGCGAATTGCCATCTCGATGCAGAATGCAAATAGCTTTCAACAGTGGGCTGCAATATACCGCAAATTGGTAAATTGGGATATCGAACTGGTGGGTGGCGATGAGTCTATTCGCGAGATTCTACAGTACCAAAAGAGCGAGGCAAATCGTGTGTTTGGTCGCTTCGTTTGCAACAACTACAAGGAGTGGATAAACTCGCGCGACGAGGATACTCCGATAATGTCACACACGCTGATGCGCAATAGCATATTCCCCGTTGTGGACAACCACTCGAAGACTACCCTATTGCTTATAGACAACTTCCGCTACGACCAGTGGCGCGTGATAAGTGGAATGCTCAGAGGCTACTTCGATATCACAACCGACGATTTCTATTGCTCGATACTCCCTACCGCAACACAATATGCTCGCAATGCCGTTTTTGCGGGACTTATGCCACTCGCCATCGATAAGTTGATGCCTAACAAGTGGCTCAACGACAACGAGGAGGGCGGTAAAAACCAGTATGAGGAGGAGTTCTTGGCACGACAGATAGCACAAGCAGGCAAACGCTACAAGTGGTCGTTCGATAAGCTTGTACGTCCCGAGGCGGGTCGTAAACTAATAGATAATATTCAGCACATCTACGATGCCGACTTCTCGGTTATTGTCTATAACTTCCTCGACATCCTGTCGCACGCGCGTACCGAGACCGAGATTATCCGCCAGCTTACAGAGGATGATGCCTCGTTCCGCTCGCTCACACGCTCGTGGTTCGAGCACTCGGAGCTGTTTACAATGCTTAAGATGCTATCGGAGAGGGGTCATACGGTAATTATCACCTCGGACCACGGAACGGTACGAGTGGACAATCCTGTTAAGGTTACGGGCGACCGCGAGACCTCGACTAATCTGCGCTACAAGACAGGCCGTAATCTGGCCTACAATCGCAAGGAGGTGTTCGAGATTACAAAACCTGAGGAGGTGCAACTTCCGTCGTCGAACCTATCGTCGAGCTATATCTTTGCCTACAACAACGACTTCTTGGTCTATAATAACGACGCCAATCGCCATATCCGCTACTATCGCGACACCTTCCAACACGGAGGCATCTCGATGGAGGAGATGATTGTGCCGTATATCGTACTGCAACCTAAGAGGTAAAAGACGAAGAAGACAACCTACAAAAACTCAGGATAAAATAACCTTGCAAATAGCACCTAAAAATTGATTTTAAGCTGATGAGAGCAAGGCGCACAAGAAATCCGCTTGCGCAGCATACTAAAGCGTATGTGAGCAAGCGGATTATCGCAGAGCGGTACAAAAATACATTTTGAGTGAGGAAATTTTGTGCCAAACGAAAAACCGAGTCCGCAGCATACTTGGCGTATGTGAGGAACTCGGTTATTGACGAGCGGTGCGAAATTTACCGCTCAAAATGTATTTTTAATTACATTTTCTTGCCGACATTAGTCTTCTTCGCAACCTTTGCAGCAGTAGCCTTAGTAGCAGCAGCCTTTGGAGCCTTTGCCTTTGGAGCCTTTACTACGGCTGCGTCCTCTACTGCATCGGTAGTCTTCTTAGCACGCGAACGACGAGTCTTTGGCTTAGCCTCAGCTGCTGGAGCTGCTGGAGTTACACCAAGAGTGTATGCCTCGTTGAAGTCCACGAACTCGATGATACACATATCTGCACCATCACCAAGACGGAAACCAGTCTTGAGAATACGAGTGTAGCCACCTGGACGCTCTGCAATCTTTGGAGCGATTGTACGGAACAACTCGGTAACAGCCTCCTTCTGCTTGAGGTACGAGAATACGATACGACGCGAGTGGGTTGTATCCTCCTTCGAACGAGTTACGAGTGGCTCGATGAACTGACGTACAGCCTTTGCCTTCGCTACAGTCGTCTCGATGCGCTTGTGGAGGATGAGGGACGATGCCATGTTCGACAAC
>JAZLDJ010000014.1:0-12482 GCA_045614685.1 Alistipes sp.
TGCCACTACGCAGACGGACATAGAGCCACAGAGCACCTATCGAGAAGAGGAATGACACGGGATAAAATATAGCAATATATCGTCCGAGAGCCTCCTGCTCATTCATATATGTTTCGATATCTACGGCATCTATCGGGCTGACCTGAGGAGCAAAAAGTCCACACGCATTTGCCACAACACCAACGAGCAACTGCGCCACAAAGAAGAGCAGAAGCATCATTATCATATCGCCCACAGTAGGGAATTTTCCTATTTTTGAAATTCTATCCATTCGCTATTTTTCGGTCGCTTTTCGAGTGCGAAGTTAAGCATTTTCGAGCAAAAGCGAAAGTTTATTTGGGGAAATCAAATTAAAATTATTAAATTTGCCCGATTATTATTTATAATAACCGCAAAACTATATGGGAAAAGTAGTTGCATTAGCAAATCAGAAGGGTGGCGTAGGTAAAACCACCACCGCTATAAATCTTTCGGCATCAATAGCATTGCTCGGTAAGAAGGTACTTCTTATCGACGCCGATCCGCAGGCAAATGCCACTTCGGGCTTGGGCTTCGACATCAACACAAAGGGCATCTACGAGTGCATCATTGGTGAGTGCAGAGCCAAGGATGTGATGCTCAAGAGCGAGGATGTGAAAAACTTGTGGGTATTGCCTTCGAGCATCAACCTCGTGGCTGCCGACACCGAACTCCCTTCGATGGAGAATAGCCACCACGTCATAAAGGGCATCATCGACTGCGTGCGCGACGAGTTCGACTATATCTTCATCGACTGCTCGCCATCGCTCGGCTTCACCACCGTAAATATCCTTACGGCAGCCGACTCGGTGCTTATCCCTGTGCAGTGTGAGTACCTGGCGTTGGAGGGCTTGAGCAAACTGCTCAACACCATCAAGATTGTTAAGGGCAACCTCAACCCATCGCTCGAGATTGAGGGATTCCTCCTTACGATGTACATGCGCAACCGCCTAAACAATCAGGTTGCAAACGAGGTGCGTGAGCACTTTGGTGAACTCGCCTACGACACAATAATTCAGCGAAACATTCGTTTAGGTGAAGCACCATCGCACGGAAAACCCATTATGCTCTACGACGCCTCGGCTAACGGAGCAACAAACTACCTGCTCCTTGCCAAGGAGTTTTTGAAGAAGAATCGCAAAAAAACAGTAAAATAAATGAAACAGAAAGGTTTAGGAAGAGGCTTGGACGCCCTTTTTGGCGGCAAAATAGAGGTCAAGGCAAAGCCTATGGAGGAGATGGCAGAGATCCGCTTGTCGGAGATTGTGCCAAACCCTACACAGCCTCGTACAGAGTTCGACGAGGAGGCACTCGAGGAGTTGGCCGACTCGATTCGTCAGTTGGGACTCATTCAGCCAATCACAGTAAAGCGCGATGGCGAGAAGTATATCATCATCAGCGGTGAGCGTCGTTGGCGCGCATCGGAGAAGGCGGGATTGGAGAGCATTCCAGCCTACATCCGCGAGGTGGATGACACAACCCTCCACGCTATGGCCCTTGTGGAGAACATTCAGCGCGAGGACCTCAACGCCATCGAGATTTCGCTCGGTATGCAGCGACTTGTCGAGGAGTGCGGACTCACACAGGAGGCCTTGGCAGAGCGTCTTGGCAAGAAGCGTTCGACCGTAGCCAACTATCTCCGATTGCTCAACCTCCCCGACGAGATTCAATTTGCCATCAAGGGTGGTCTCATCTCTATGGGCCACGCCAAGGCGATAGCTTCGGTAGAGAGCAAGTCTAAGCAGCTTTCGTTGCTGAAGCGTTGCATCAAGAACAACCTCTCGGTACGTCAGCTCGAGGAGTTGGCACGACTCTCGTCAGAGAAGAAGGCGAAGGTGGCTACTCCGATTGTTGACGAGGAGTACCCCGAGACATACAGCCGCTTGGTCGAGCAACTCGAGAAGTTCTTCTCGCAGGACATCGCCATTAAGCGTGGCAAGAATGGCGGAGGTAAGATTATCATCGACTTCACCAGCGATGCCGATATCGAGAAGTTCGTAAAGCGATTCAGCAAACTCTAATCAACATGAGACTTTTGCAGAACATAAGCACCCTCTTCAAGAGTAGGAGAATTGCCCTCCTGCTCGGAGTGCTCTTTGTCTGCATATCAATCTCGGCTGAGGCGCAGATAAATCCATTTGCGCGTGGCAGACGTAGCGAGCGCACCATCGTTCGAGGCGGACAAATCTACATACCCGACTCGCTAGAGGTGCGACGCAACGACTCCATTCGCATAGCAACATTGGTCGACACACTACGCAAGATTTCGGCAGACTCGCTCCAAAAGGTGGGCGACGATGTGCGTATGCAACTCCCCGACTCGTTGCGCAAACAGATTTTCGGAGAGCCAAAGCTCGACTCACTCGCCCTCGACTCGCTTAGAAAGGACACCCTCACCGAGCGTCAGCGCAAGCGTATCGAGAGGCGCGAATCTCGCGTACCATACTTCAGCGACTCGATGTCGTTCCGCCGAGTAACACTCACCTCGGCCATATTGCCGGGCTTCGGTCAGGTCTACAACAAGCAGTATTGGAAGCTACCGATACTCTACTCCACACTCGGAGCATCGCTCGGTATGTGCATCTGGAGCGACACCAAGTTCAAACCGCTCAAGGCTCAGTTCGAGAGTATGACCGATGCAAGTCTGCTACGCACCCCCGAGATGAATGCCCTGCAGAGCGAGATGATAAAGTACAACACTATGCGTCAGGCATTTATGGTTACGACCATAGCTTCGTACATCTACTTCCTTGGCGATGCAGCCATCAAATACTCCACAAGCGAGGTATCGCCCGTGAATAGGGCCACCACACTGGCTATGATATGCCCAGGTGCGGGTCAGATCTACAACAAGAGCTACTGGCGTGTGCCTATTGTTGTGGGAGGTTTTGCCACCACCATCTACTGTATCGACTGGAACAATCGAGGATATCAGCGATTCAAGAAGGCCTATCGTCTGAAGCTCGACTACGACCAAAATCCTCATCTCTACCCATACGGATCGCAAGATGAGTTTAATGGTCGCTACAACACCTCGTTCCTCAAAAATATGCGTAATAGCTACCGCCGTAACCGAGATTTGTGTATAATCCTTACGGCAGGTCTCTATATCTTGCAGATTGTCGATGCTCACGTCGATGCCCATCTGCAGACCTACGATATATCCAAAGATTTGAGTGTGAGTCTCTCGCCCGCAATCGGTTATAGCTACAACCGTATGGCACCATATAGCGGAGGAGGCACCACGCTCGGTATGAATTTAAGTCTTTCATTCTAACTATGCTGAAACGATCTATACTACTACTCGTTGCACTCCTCCTATGCGCTCCCGTAACATTTGGCGCAAAGAAGAAAAAGAGCGAGCCGCAACAACAAGTCGTTATACCCGTCTACGATACTATACGCGTGGTAGTTACCGACACCATAAAGGTTGAACCCAAGCCGGCACCACGTATCGACAAAATACGTCTCGAGCACACCCCTGCCGAGATAGACTCGCTGGTTGAGGTGTGGGCGGCACTACACCAAGCACAGGGCGAGAAGCGTTTCTTCGACTACTACAATGTCGAGGAGAACGCAGTGACGACATCTATGCCCGTAGACACACTCTACAAGAGGCGTCTGCACGATATGGTATCGCCAGTGCATCTTCCATACAACTATATCGTTCGCAACTTCATAGATCAGTACATTGGTGGACGCTGGAGCCCAATCCGAAATGTCGTGGCTATGTCGGCATACTACTTCCCGATTATCGAGGAGGAGCTACACGCCGCAGGACTTCCGCTCGAGTTACGTTATCTGCCAATCATCGAATCGAACCTCTCGATTCGTGCTACATCGCGTATGGGTGCAGTGGGATTGTGGCAATTTATGCCCGCTACAGGAAAGAATCTCGGCCTCGAGATTAACTCGCTGGTAGATGAGCGTTGCGACATCCTCAAGTCTACCCGCGCTGCGTGTAAATTCCTCAAGCACCTATATAAAGTATATGGCGACTGGACCTTGGCCATTGCAGCATACAACTGTGGCCCAGGCAATGTGAATAAGGCAATAGCTCGTGCCGGCGAGCAGAGCAAGTCATTCTGGGATGTCTACGACTTCCTGCCAAAGGAGACTCGTGGTTATGTGCCTAAGTTCGTGGCGGCAGCCTATGCCTACACCTACCACCCATCGCACAATATCACCCCTGCAGCAACACCAGAGTGTGTAGCTACCGATACGGTGATGGTACACAAGATTATGCACCTCGGACAGGTGGCATCAACACTCAACATCCCAATCGAGACCTTGCGCGACCTGAATCCGCAGTACAAGCTCGATATCATACCTGCAACAACCAAGGCCTACGCCTTGCGTCTGCCTGCACGCTACATCAGCGAGTATGTCATCAACGAGAAGGAGATTCACAGCAAGGATTCGCTCTACCTCAAGGAGTATATCAACCCCGCCAACCTCGAGAAGAAACGTGCCGAGGGTGTGGGTTACATCTATACGGTACGCAATGGCGATAACCTTGGCCTCATAGCCAAGCGCAACCGCACCACCGTAAAGGAGATTATGAAGTGGAATAAGCTCAAGTCATCGGTTATACGTCCGGGTCAGAAGCTCCGCATCGAGAAGCCAAAACCAAGAGCGTAGATAGAGTTGAGCAAAGAGCAAAAAAATATCGTGAGCGTGTGCCCACGATATTTTTTTTGTGTCATCCTCTAAATTAGAAGTGCCAAGTTGCCGAAAGAGCGAAGTTGTAGAAACCTGGAGTGTGGAAGTGACCTGCAGCGAAGTTGTAGCCAATTACAGGAGTGTAATCAACCGACAAACGGATAGGTACCTTGTTGAACTTGATACCAAACTTAACGTCACCTGCAACACCAGCCCAGAAGCTATGAGCAGCACCACCGAGGTTAGCACCAACACCGGCATCGAGGTACCACTTACCTACCGATGGAGTCCAATCCCAGTTGCAGCAGTTCCACTGGTGGATAGCAGTAAAATCTGCACAAGCACCACCGAAGATACCGAGGCGACCCTCAACATACTTATCAGCCGAATAGAAGTACTCAGCAACAGCCTGTACACCATAAGTTGCGCGGAGACCGGCAGCCCACTTAGTCTTTTGAGCCGAAACAGTTGCTACGCAGAACAACGCAGCCAATACGAGGAAAAACTTTTTCATACGCTTAATTTTTAAATGTTAATAAATTAATATAAGTAGTATTTTCTCCAATTTTGCTATTGCAAATTTAACTATTTTCTCAGTAAATACAAATATTTATGATATTTTTTTTGTGCGAGCAGAAAAATGAGGGCTACAAGCAAATTCGTCGAGCTATTTTTTCAAATAAAATTTGGAAGTAACAAAATTTTCACTACCTTTGCACCCGCAAACACAAAGGGAGTTTAGCTCAGCTGGTTTAGAGCATCTGCCTTACAAGCAGAGGGTCGGCGGTTCGAATCCGTCAACTCCCACAAGAACAAACGAAGCAATGAGATGTCGAGTAATCGACATCTTTTTGTTTTTATATGCTTTGACACAAACTTGTTTGTAGGCATAGGCATATAAAACAAAAGAAGTTGTGTGCAACTCATTGCGCAGTGCAGTTCTTGTACGGGCCCCCACGGCGAGCGGGACGGAAAGGCGTTAAGCGGAGCGAGCAAAGCAAGCGCAGTAGCCAATCCGTCAACTCCCACAAAATCAAGACGACTTCTTCAAGTCGTCTTTTTTTGTGTCCGCTTCGGAATTCGGTCAGCTGGTTACGCCGTGATACCCTTCGGAGTTCCCAAAACCAAAACAAAAGCGTGCCTCAACGTTTGTTGAAGCACGCTTACTATAGATATCATCTCGGCGACTACTTAACCGTAAGTTTGCCAGTGAGGCGGATATCGGCCGACGATGCACCCACGTGTACGGTGAATACGCCTGGCTCGATCTTGAACTGACGCTCGATAGGATCGAAGAAACGGAATGCCTCATCGTCGAGACGTACGCTCACGCGCTTGGTCTCGCCAGCCTTGAGGTATACCTTATCGAAGCCCTTCAACTCCTTAGCAGGGCGTACGAGCGAACACTCGTCGTCGCCTACATATACCTGAGCAACCTCAGCTCCAGCCATCTTACCTGTGTTCTTAACGTCGAAGCTTACCACAAACTCCTTGCCCTCAGCCTTGATATCGAGGTTCGAGTAAGCGAATGTTGTGTAGCTCAAACCGAAGCCGAATGGGAACAACGGCTTAACGCCGGTCTTCTCGTAGCCACGGTAGCCCATAAAGATACCCTCGCGATACTCTACGCGGGCGTGTGGGTTGACGATGTGCGAACGAACGCGGTCTACATTCTCGTGATAGTTTGCAGACGATGGATTGTCCTCCAACTTAGCCTCGATAGAGATAGGCAACTTACCCGAAGGCGAAATCTTACCGGTGATAATCTCCGAGATTGCGAGACCACCCTGCTGACCAGGATACCAAGCCATAAGGATAGCCTTCACCTTGTTCATCCAAGGAGCCATCTCGATAGCGCCACCGCCATTGAGCACAACAACAACATTCTGGTTGTGCTTGAGAATAGACTCGAGATACTCAACCTGTCCGCGTGGAAGGCCGAATGTACGGTCCGAATTCTCCTTCTCCGAGAGCTTGCTGTGACCAAGGCATACAACTACGCACTGAGCCTCCTTGATAGTCTTAGTCTTCGAATCATTCTCTACGAATGGGAGCTCGAATGCCATCTCAGCATTGATAGAGCCACCGAGGTTCTGGTGCTGAAGCTCAAACTTATAGGTCTGACCAGCCTTCATCTCGAGCTCCATATAGCCCTGCTGATTGCTATCCTTGTGCCAACGGTCGCGCATAACGAGCTGATCGTTGATGTAGCAACGGAATCCATCGTTTGTATTAACGGTGAAGTGATACATCTCGTCAACCGTAGGCTTGTAGTAGAATGTGTGGCGAGTCGAAACGTTAACCATATCGTTGTGTGCGCCAAAGACATTCTCCTTGATACCTACGCGGTCGGTGATGAAGCTGTGAGCAGGCTTACCCTCGAGCTCGGCATTTGTGTAGTACTCTGCTGCAATACCCTTCTGAGTCATTGCCTTATCAGCATATACAACACCTGGAACAGGCTTGCTTTCAGCCATCATAGGCACATATGTGCTCTTGATCTTCTTGTCGATCTCGCTCATACCCTGAGCCACCGAATAAGAGATAAGCGGAGTTACGAAACCGCTACCACCACCGGTAACAATCTTATCGGCGTTAGGACCACAAACTACAACCTTACCCTTCTTGAATGGGAGGAAGCCGTCGTTCTTGAGCATTACGATTGCGTTGCGCGAGAGCTTGTGAGCTACAGCGTCGCACTCTGGGTTATTCTCAGGCAACGACTTGTCGAGTTGCTCGCGCTTGTCGAACTCAAAAGCGAAGATGGTCTGAATGATATTCTGACACTTTGCATCCAAAGCACGCTCGTCGATTACACCCTGCTCCACCAACTGCTTCAATAGCTCAGGCTTCATACACTGTGGGAGTGGCATCTCCAAATCGACGCCCCAACGAACAACATTAACAGGCGAGTAGCACGAAGTCCAGTCCGACATCACAAAGCCATCGAAGCCCCACTGCTCGCGCAACACCTCCTGGTTGAGGTACTTGCTCTCCGAAGCGTGAACGCCATTGAGGAGGTTGTACGAGGTCATGATTGTAGCCACGTTACCCTCCTTAACTGCCTTCTCGAAGGCTGGGAAGTAGATCTCGTTCAAGGTACGCTCGTCTACATCGGTCGATACGCTGTGACGTGCCCACTCCTGGTTGTTACCCGCGAAGTGCTTGATACAAGCCATTACGCCCATGCTCTGTACACCCTTGATGTAGGCAGTAGCAATCTCGCCCGCAAGGAATGGATCCTCGCCGAAGTACTCGAAGTTACGGCCACAGAGAGGCGAACGATAGATGTTGGCACCAGGACCAAGAAGGATATGTACGCCACGCGCACGCGCATCCTTACCTAGCGATACACCCATCTCCTGGATGAGGTTGATATCCCAAGTTGCAGCAGCTGCAATACCCGACGGATAGAGGGTACTCTTGGTGTTGTTACGCACACCCTGCGGACCATCGGCCATACGCACTGCCGGCAAACCGAGGCGATCGATAGCGCGAACATACCAACGCTCGTAGCCTCCGACATAGGCGATTTTCTCCTCGAGAGTCATCTTCTTGACAACCTCGGCTGCACGTTGCTTGTGCTCCTCAGTAACCTTGTACTTGGCTGACAAAGGCAGCGTCAACGCTGCTAGAATCAAAAAAAGAATAGTTTTTTTCATAGATTTTATGTGTGTAAAATGGTTTTGTATTCTTTTGCCGCTACAAAGATACAATTTTCCTTATTTTTTTGCCAATTTATGCCACAATTATAAATAATTTTATATCTTTGCATACACAAATTAACACACGTATTAACCCATGGGAAACAAAACAGAACGATTGAACCTCATCAAGCGTATTGTTGGTGAGGAGTTAATTGGCTCACAAGAGGATCTTATCAAGCGCCTTGCCGACCACGGCATACAGGCTACGCAGAGCACATTATCACGCGATTTCAAGGAGATAAACATATCGAAGATGCCACATCCCGACAAGGGATACATCTATGTCTTGAGCGAGAAAATTGGCGCCGAGATAGTCACCAACACCGCAAACCTTGCCGACGCAGTGCTGAGCATCAAGTTCTCGCACAACATTGCAGTCATTGCCACCAAGTCGGGCTATGCAAGTGCCATATCGGTAATCATCGACGGCCGCAAGAGCAAGGATATCATCGGCACCATCGCTGGCGACAACAACATCGTGATGATTCTCCACGAGGATGCCACCCACGCCGATGTGTTGGCCCAGATGAGCGCAATGTTCCCTGCACTCCGATATACAGAGTAGGACAACGCATTATAACCGAACAATAAAAAAGAGACCTCGTGGTCTCTTTTTTATTGTTATTGCTTTGACTAATTTTAGTAATAGTCGTTATACGACGAATGTCTGCTTTTATTCATTGCCTTCTTGACATCCCTCTCAATATCTTCCGCAGTATCCTGAGCCTTCTCCATCCACTTGTCAACATTATCAAGATTGTCGCGTACAGCCTCGGCTGATACATTCACATAATTGTTCAAGTTGCTGATGTGATCCTGCACCATATTCTTATTAGGATTGCTGAAAACAAATGCTACAGCAAGCATAGCTACTGC
Source organism: Alistipes sp. (assembly GCA_045614685.1). Classification (GTDB taxonomy): domain Bacteria; phylum Bacteroidota; class Bacteroidia; order Bacteroidales; family Rikenellaceae; genus Alistipes. The sequence continues at coordinate 9,264 of JAZLDJ010000014.1, forward strand.
CACAAGATTGAGCAACTGATTTTTGCGCTCGCGCTGGCTTGTTACAAATGCAACAACTACAAGAGCGATAGCTGCCAAAGGCAAATTCCACTCCAATGCAGTAGTATACATACGATTGATAAATGATGCGCTATCCACAGAAGATGTGATGAAGCTAAGCACAAGAAGAAGTGCCGCAAGAAGGAGCGCACCACAAGTGTAGATGCCCGCACTCTTCATCTGATTGGTCAATGAGTTGATTTGATTGTTTAAAGGATTAGCGTTTGGAGTTGTTGTTTCACTGATTTGCTTGCCGCAAACAGGGCAAATTGTGCTATGCTCATCAACAGGAGCACCACAATAGATACATTTTCTTTCCATATCAGTAATTTTAGATTAATAGTTTACTTCTTATTAAAAGCATTCATAGTACGCTCCATTCCCACCGACACGTAGGAGAGGATTGCGTCGCTGAATACCTTGAGGCGTTCGTCCATCTTGGCGCGCTCCTCGGCACTCCACTCACCAAGCACATAGTCGACCTGATGACCTCGTGCAAAGTCGCCACCGATGCCGAAGCGCATACGAGCATAATCCTCGCCACCGAGCAACTCATTGATATTCTTGAGTCCGTTGTGACCACCTGCACTACCCTTCTTACGCATACGAAGTTCGCCAAAATTGAGGGCAATATCGTCTACCACAACAAGGAGTTGCTCCTTGTCGATTTTGAGCTCGGTGAGCCAATAGCGCACCGCCTTGCCAGAGAGGTTCATATAGGTGGAAGGTTTCAACAGGGTTACGATATGGCCACGATGACGGAACTCCGCAACCGAGCCATAGCGTCCCGAAATAAAAGAGGTGTTGGCCTCGGCAGCAAGCCGATCCAACACCTTGAAACCTATGTTGTGGCGAGTCTCGGCATACTCTGCGCCGATATTACCCAAGCCTACAACCAGATATTTCATAACTCGTTATTACTGCTGGTTAGCACCTGCACGCGAAGCACGAGTTACACGAACTGCGCAAACTGCCTGAGTAGCTGGCGAGAGGAACTGCAAGCCCTCGAATGCGAGGTCACCAACGAAGATTGTCTGACCAACCTTCAATGGAGTAACGTCAACTACCAACTCATCTGGAAGGTTCTCCATCAAACCGCTAACAACCAACTTACGTGCCGAAAGAGCCAACTTACCGCCGACCTTAACACCCTCAGCGTTACCGGTGAGGCGAACTGGAAGAGCGATTGCTACTGGCTGACCCTCAACTACACGGTAGAAATCTACGTGGAGCACCTGCTCACGGATTGGGTGGAACTGAGTCTCACGCATAACAGCCTTCTCGATCTTGCCGTTGAAATCCAACTCTACGATGAACGAGCTTGGAGTGTAAATCAAAGAGCGGAGCTCCTTCTCATCTACAACAAATGCTACGTTCTCACCTGCACCATAGAGGTTGCAAGGTACGAAACCCTCGCGACGTGCAGCCTTAGCTGCCTTCTTACCGAACTCAGTACGGAGCTCAGCCTTCAATGTTAAATGCTTCATAATTGTTTAATTTTTAAAGTGTTACCTTGGGCGGCACTCAGCATCTGCTTGCGCAAACGCCCCATAACCGCTTGCTTTTTAAATCTATTTCGGGCGCAAAGATACAAAAAATATTGAGAATTAAGAATTAAGAGTTAAAAATTATTAGGATTTATTTTCAAAGATAGTGGCGATAAGGATGATAGGGGGGAACGAATGTAAGCATTTCATTATCCCAGATTTGTACAAAAAAGAACACCTTCTCCCCCTAAAAAATCATTTTTATTAGGCTGTTTTTGTGCAAAGCAAGGGAACGAAAGCGGAGCATAGTAAGCCTATGTGAGCATTTCGTTATCCGCAGATTTGTGCAAAAAGAACCAATAAAAATGATTTTTTGACAAGGGTTGTCAAATCGATACGATACTTTTGCATCGTGAAACCAATAAAAACAGAGATATTATGATGGATTTTATCATTTCGGCAGGTACAGTTTTGGCTCAAGTGGCAGGTGTAGTAGTATTGTTGGCCGCGTGTGCAGCAATCTACGCTGTGGAGACTCGCAGCGTGGAGGAGGAGGCATAAAAAAAAGCCGAGCAAAACGCTCGGCTAGGTATCTAAAATCTGTTTCGCTCTACTCCATCGGGAAGACACGAACATCGCAAACGCCCTCCAACGACTTCACCAATGCGTCGATGTCGGTTTTCTCCTCGACCTGACCATAGTGGTATGGATAGAAGATGGCTGGCTTGATGGTCTTAACCACTCGCTCGGCCTGGGCAATGGTCATTGTATATGGCTGATTCACAGGCAAGAACGCGACATCCACACCCGACTGCGAAAGCACATCGTCGTTATCCTCCGTATCGCCTGCAACATAGATTGTTGTGCCACCAAGAGTGATAAGATAGCCACAATCCTCGCGTGCCTGAGGGTGGAAATCGGTATGACCCTCGCTGATGTTATATGCTGGCACAGCCTTTACCGAGAGTCCCTCGAAAGGCTCGGCAACACAACCTGGCAACATCGTGGTACAGTCGTGCTCGAAGGCCTCGGCCGAGGTCTTATCGCAGAGTATCACACACTCCTCGCCGGCAATCTTCTCGATTGTAGGCAACTCGAAGTGGTCGTAGTGCGAGTGAGTCACCAAAATAGCATCGGCCTTAGGGAGTTTCTCCCACGCAAAATCACCTACGGGATCTATATAGATATGCTTACCGTTATGCTCGATAGCGAACGAAGCGTGAGCCAAAAATGTGAAGGTAATCTCCGAGCCATCTTTGGCAACAACCTTATCCTGCGGATAGAGCGGAGTATCCTTCTTACCACAACCGAAAAGCGACAACAATCCCATAGCGATAACGAATAGTTTTTTCATATTAACAGATTAGATCGTCATCAACGATGTTACAGGAGCAATCTTCTCCAAGCGCGCCTTGCCCTGAATCTCCTCAATCTCCACGAGGAAAACAAACTCCTTAATCTTCACGTTGTACGGCTTGCCATCGCGATAGATGGTGAGCTTTTCGAGTGACTCGGCAATGCCAAGCGCAGTACCGCCTGTAGCCAACACATCGTCGAGGATGGTTACATAGAAGGTGTCGCCCTCGGCAACGCCAGCTGCGATATCGCTGAGACGATAGTAGAGCTTGTCGAAGCCATACTCCTTCTCGATACACACCTCCACCAAATCGCCATCGTTGAACGGAAGCTTGCC
>JAZLDJ010000015.1:0-27517 GCA_045614685.1 Alistipes sp.
AGATTTGCGCTATAGGGGTCAAGGCGTCGCGCTATGTCACGATGCACGGATTGGCACTCAATGCCTCGACCGATTTGAAGTGGTTTACGATGATAAACCCGTGTGGCTTTGTCGACAAGGGGGTGACCTCCATCACGAAGGAGCTCTCCCGAGAGGTGTCGTTCGACGAGGCAAGCAAGGTGTTGTGCGAGAAGCTGCTCGCCAATTTTGGGCTCGTGAAGGGCTAAACTTAGAAGCGAAAAAAATTGAAAAATATATATAAAATAAAAATTAACGAGTATGCCTATTCAGAAAAGGTGGGTAGTCAAACCACAGGGCAACTCATTGACGGTAGATCACATTGCTACCTCGTTGAGAATCCCTACGGTTTTGGCGAACCTATTGGTACAAAGAGGCATAGACACCGTAGACAAAGCGAAGAGATTTTTCAATCCTCGACTCGACGATCTGCACAATCCGTTCCTGATGAAGGATATGGATCTCGCAGTGGCCCGTTTGGAGGAGGCTATTGCCAAGAACCAGAAGATTATGGTCTATGGCGATTACGATGTGGATGGCACCACTGCCGTTGCGCTCGTATATAAATTTCTGCGCCACATCGGGCATAACAACCTGATGTTCTACATTCCCGATCGTTATACCGAGGGTTATGGTATTTCGAAGAGGGGTATCGACATTGCCGCAAAGAAGGGAGTGAAGCTTATTATCGCTCTCGATTGTGGTATTAAGGCTGTCGAGAAGGTGGACTATGCAACACAAAAAGGGGTGGATTTCATCATCTGCGACCATCATCTTCCGGCCGAGGAGATTCCTCGTGCTGTAGCTGTTCTCGACCCAAAACGCACCGACTGCAACTATCCATTCGATGAGCTGTCGGGTTGCGGTGTGGGCTTTAAGTTGGTGCAAGCCTATTCGCAAAAGCACAACATTCCGTTTAGCGAAATCGAGCAATTCTTGGACCTCTTGGTTGTAAGTATAGCTTCGGATATCGTCGCTCTCACCGACGAAAACCGTATCCTTGCACACTATGGTCTCAAGCGTTTGAATGCGCAACCGTCGGAGGGTCTCTCTTCGATTATCCGCATTTGTGGCCTCGAGGAGCAGAATATCACCATCGACGATATCGTCTTCAAGATTGGCCCACGCATCAATGCTGCGGGTCGTATGCGCATGGATGAGTATCCCGAGGACTCGGTACCTTCGGGTGGCTATGCAGCGGTGAAGTTGCTTGTCGAGGGTAATGAGGAGGCTGCTCGCGAGTTGGGTGAGGGCATCGACAACTACAACCAGGACCGCAAGAAGGAGGACCGCTCCGTAACGCAGGAGGCTCACGAGTTTGTCGAGAACAATCCGCAGTTGAAGGCTCAGAAGAGCATTGTTATCTATAATCCAAGTTGGATGAAGGGTATTGTTGGTATTGTGGCATCGCGCCTTATCGAGACCTACTATCGCCCTACGGTTGTGCTTACGCAGAGCAATGGCTTTGTTACAGGCTCGGCACGTTCGATTGCTGGCTTCGACCTCTATCAGGCCGTTGAGTCGTGCTCCGATTTGTTGGAGAACTTCGGTGGGCATATGTATGCCGCAGGTCTTACGATGAAGCCCGAGAATGTCGAGGAGTTCAAGCGTCGTTTCAACCAATATGTCGAGGAGAATATCGATCCTAAGAGCCTGATTCCACAGGTGGAGATTGATAGTCTGCTCGCCTTCTCGGATATCACGTCGAACTTCTTCCGCGAGCTCAATCGCTTCCAGCCTTTCGGTCCAGGCAATAACTTGCCTGTGTTTGCTTCGCAGGGCTGTGTGAATAATGGCGATGCAAAGCTTGTTGGTATGGATGCCGAGCATCTTCGTATGGATTTGACTCAGCCATCTTCGCCGAATGTTCGTATGCAGACAATCGCCTTCCAGCAACCAACCTTCTATGAGTGGGTGCGTGGTGGTCGTCCTATCGACATCTGCTACCAGATTGTCGAGAACAACTATCGTGGCAAGGCATCGTTGCAGTTGCGCATCAAGGATATCAAGAAGTAATAGCCATCAACTGGCGTATTGCTAAGAGATAGAGACCTCGGAATTTTCCCGAGGTCTCTATTTATATATAGGTAACTTTAGGTGGCTTTTAAAAAGGATGGTGTCCGCATAGCCCCCTTTACAGAAAGGGGGGTTGGGGGATAGGTAACAAATGTTGATTTTCGGCACCTCCTAAAAAGGATGGTGTCCGAAAATCTGGGAATTTTCGGACACCGAGTGTTAGGTTAGTTAGGTTAATGAGCAAGTGGGGGAACCCCCACGTTTGTAGTGCAAAGATAAATCTACTTTTTATCCTTTCCAAATTTTTTGTAACATTTTTTTAGTAATTATTCTATTTTATGAAAAAATGTTAATTAAAACGGGCTCTACGCTTCATTTTTTTAATCGAAAGGGCCAAGCAGAATAAACTGAATAAAAAATAGGAAAAACCTGCACGAAATAGTGATTTTTTCCATCTAAAATTACTAACTTTGTGGCAATATTTTGCCACAAAGCGCCGAACCTTACTACAAATGTAGTAAAGGGGGTGAGAGCGAGAGGTTTAGGTGGCGACGAGAAGTTGTATTTTTTTTAGAACCAAACGACCAAACTATGTCAACGTATCATACTCCAGTGCTGCTCGAAGAGTCTATTGCTCTGCTCGATATTAAGAGTGACGGAACGTACGCCGATTTGACCTTCGGTGGTGGAGGTCACACACGCCGTATACTCGAGGATTTGGGCGATGGTGGTGCGCTATATTCGTTCGATCAGGACCGAGATACGTTGGCGAATGCTCCCGACGACGAACACTTTCACTATGTTGAGAGCAATTTCCGCTTTTTGCGTTCGGCTCTGCGTCTGCGTGGAGTAACCGAGGTGGATGGCATCTTGGCCGATTTGGGCGTTTCGTCGCACCACTTCGATGCCAAGGAGCGAGGCTTTTCGTTCCGAGGAGATGCTCCTCTCGATATGCGAATGAATCAGCGTGGCGGTCGCACTGCGGCAGATGTTGTGAACAACTACTCGGAGGAGGAGTTGGCGCAGATATTCTCGCAGTATGGCGAGTTGGATACCACCTGGAAGATTGCATCGTGCATAGCTCGTGCGCGTGCTAACGAGGAGATTCGCACCACAGCACAACTTGTGCAGGCTGTTGCGCCGTGCACCCCAAAGAAGGATGAGGCGAAGTTCCTGACCAAGCTATTTCAGGCCTTGCGTATCGAGGTGAATGGCGAGATGGAGGCGTTGAAGATGGCTTTGGAGCAGGCATTGAAGGTGCTGCGTCCAGGAGGACGATTGGTGGTTATATCGTACCATTCGTTGGAGGATCGTTTGGTGAAGAATTTTATGCGTAGTGGCAACTTCGAGGGTAAGGTCGAGAAGGACTTCTTTGGTCGCGCGACCACACCTTTCGAGATAGTAACACGCAAACCTGTCGTTCCGTCGGCCGAGGAGTTGGAGGCCAATCCTCGTTCGCGCTCGGCGAAGTTGCGTGCAGCGATAAAGTTGTAGGAATATGGCAGAGGCAAAGATAGAACAGGAGGAGGTAGTTGCTCCCGACACCGATGTGAAGGAGGCTCCCGAAAAACCGCAGGAGAAGAAGCGCGTCAAGCTACGCCGATTTGTGGCGTGGCTGTTGAGTGTGGCTACGGGTGATATCCTGATGGCTAACGAGGCGAAGAGAGTGTATAAGTTCTTCGGTGTGTTGGCGTGTCTCTACTTTGCAAGTATCATCTGTGTGCTTATATCGTTGCAGGTGGACCTCAACTACTCTGAGCTGAACAAGGAGGTTACATTGCTTGAGGAGCGAGCCATACGCACTTCGGAGAGCCGTTCGCAGCAGACCAGCCACTCGGCTATATTGCGCCAAGTGAAGGAGCGCGGGCTCGATTTGGAGGACCCTAAAGGTGTTCCAACAACAGTGAGATAGGATATACTATGAAGGAAGATCAGATATACAAACTCAAGAAGGAGGATACCCGACGTATCAAGTTCATGCACCTATTTTTCATAGGTGTAGTGATCTTCTTTTTGTTTTATATCATCTTCGGTATAGTCTTCAACAAGACCATCGAGCAGGATGCTGCCACACTGCGCGAGTCGATGATTCACTATAAGCACACCGTGCTGGCTCATCGAGGCTCGATATATGATCGCAACGGAGAGCCTTTGGCAACATCCATTACAAGCACCTTGTTGGAGATAGACTTCGGTAACGAGAGATTCGACGACTACGAACTCTATAAGAAGAATGCCGACACCCTGTCGAAAAAACTTGCTAGCTACTTTGGCGATAAGAGCGCGAATGAGTACTACAAACAGCTAATCTCGCTACGAAATAAGTCAATCAAGCAGGCTCCAAAGGTCGTAGAGAGGAGACATGCACCTTATCGAATTTTGAGAAGGTGGTACTACGAGATAGAGAAGGATACCGTGCAGGAGGTGGTGGACCGTCGCCATATCACACGTCAGATATTCCGAGGCGTAGATCTTAATGAGTGGGAGGAGATTCGCCAGTATCCACTACTGCGTAATGGCCACAACTCCACCTACTTTACCACGAGTGTAGACTATCGAATCTATCCGCAGGAGAATCTCGCACGTCGTACCATAGGTCGAATGGCCGATACTGTTCGTGGCAGAAAGGGCTATGGTATCGAGCACGCAATGGAGGATACTCTCAGGGGCGTTGATGGTGTGCAGATGATGCAGGCTATTGCTCCGGATGTATATACCCGTATCAATAGCGACAAGAATGTGCCAGCAAAGAATGGCTACGACGTGGTTACAACGCTCGACCTCGACTTGCAGGATATGGTGAGCGTGGCGTTACAGAAGCAGCTTGTAGAGCAAAATGCCTTTTGGGGTACAACCATAGTTATGGAGGTAGCCACGGGCGATATCTTGGCGATGGTGAACCTCAAGCGCGAAGGAAAAAAGTGTGTTGAGGATCAGAACTACGCTATGGATATGCCTATAAATCCAGGTTCGACATTCAAGCTTGTTTCGGCTATGGCTCTGCTCGAGGAGGGCTTTTCGACAAGAACGAAGCTTAATTCGGCACTTGGCGAGAAGGTGGAGATTGCGGCGAAGGCTTATGTTGGAGATTCGCACCCTATAGGCAAGGAGACAGGCGGTTGGATCGATATGCACACCGCTTTTGCCGAGTCGGCGAATGTCTTCTTCACGAGGGCCGTATACAATACCTTTAACTCGGATCCGCAAAAGTTCTCCGACTTTATTCAGAGACTATATTTCGGTAAGCCGTTAGGTCTTAAGGGGTTTCACGCTGCAGAGCGAGAGGTGAGGAGTCTCGACAAGAAACACACATCGCGATATAATGCTTTGGTCAATTATGGCTATGGCTACGGTCTTGACGTTACCCCATTGCACACCATTACGGTCTACAATGCGGTGGCGAATAATGGCCGAATGGTGGCACCACGATTCATCTTGCGTACCGAGCGCGATGGCAAGGTGGTGAATAGTGCACCTGTCGAGGTGTTGCACGAGCGTATCTGCTCGAAGAGTACGATTGATACCTTGCGAATATTGCTCGAGGAGGTTTCGCGCAAGGGTACTGCAGCTGGCTATTTTGGCAAGAATAAGGTCCCTTACACATCGGGCTCGAAGACGGGTACTGCGCAGGTAAACACCACGATAAATGGAGTTCGATATACCAAGGCCGATAAGTGCTACTATGGCTCGATGGTTACCTACTTCCCGGCAGATAAGCCTCGCTATACCATTATGACTGCAATTTTCAACAAGGATCAGAATGGCAAAGCCTTCTATGGTGCAGCCATTGCCGGCCCTGTGCAGCAGAGCGTAGCCAATTACCTCTACACTCGTGACTATCGAGGCGGGCAATCCTTCGATAAGATGGAGCATGCAAAGCCTGTAGAGGGTGTGGCTAAGGCATCACTTGATGGTGCCGACAAGGACGAGAGTCGTGTGCCTAATGTTGTAGGTATGGGCTTGAACGATGCCATCTATCTGCTCGAGCGCCGAGGCTTTACTGTTAAGGTGAGCGGCTATGGCAAGGTGGTGGAGCAGAGTCTGGCTGCTGGTGCCGAAATAGACGAGAAAAAGAGAAAAATAGAGATAAAACTTAAGTGATGATACTTTCGGATGTGATTAAGGGGGTGAAATACACCTCTATATTGGGCCCTACCGATGTGGATGTTGCATCGTTGACCTACGATTCGCGTCAGGTCGAAGCCGATTCGTGCTTCTTTGCCGTTGCGGGTACGGTGGTAGATGGTCACAACTTTATAGCAGGCGCCTTGGAGCGTGGAGCAAAGGTTGTGGTCTGTGAGCATATCCCTGACGAGGTGAAGGATACTGACTGCACCTTTGTGGTGGTTGAGGATACCAACCTCGCTATGGGCGATATCGCCTCGAACTTCTACGGCAATCCGTCGCGCGAGTTGAAGGTTGTGGGAGTCACAGGCACAAATGGCAAAACCACCATCGCCTCGTTGTTGTACGACTTGGTGCAGTCGATGGGCTACAAGGCGGGACTTATCTCGACGGTGGTCTACAAGGTGGGTGCGCGCGAGATAGTCTCGACCCACACTACTCCCGATTCCATTCGCCTCAATGCGATGATGCGCGAGATGGTCGATGCAGGTTGCGACTACTGCTTTATGGAGTGCTCGTCGCACGCTATAGTGCAGCAGCGTATACGAGGCTTGCACTTTACGGGAGTATTGTTTACGAACATCACTCACGAGCATCTCGACTATCACAAGACCTTTGTCGAGTATATTCGCGCCAAGAAGATGCTCTTCGATGGGCTACCAAAGTCGGCATTTGCCTTGGTCAATATCGACGACCGCAATGGCGAGGTGATGTTGCAGAACTGCAAGGCGCAGTGCTATCGTCTCTCGTTGCAGAAGATGGCCGACTTCAGAGCCAAAGTTGTGGAGATGATGGTCGAGGGTATGCAGTTGCGTATGGACGACAAGGAGGTGTGGGTGCAGTTCCTCGGACGATTCAACGCCTACAACCTGCTCACCGTATATGGCGCAGCCGTGCTTCTTGGCTTCGAGAAGGAGGAGGTGTTGGCACACTTGAGTATGCTACGTCCTGTGAGTGGTCGCTTCGAGACGGTGCTTGCCAAGGATGGCACTACCGCCATTGTCGATTTTGCACATACGCCAGATGCGCTCGAGAATATTATCAATACCATCGACGAGTTGCGCACTCAGGGTCAGCGTCTCATCGTGGTGTGTGGTTGCGGTGGCGACCGCGATAAGACGAAACGCCCCGTTATGGGCGGTATGGCTTCGAAGAGGGCCGATGTGGCAATCTTTACCTCGGATAACCCTCGCACCGAAGATCCCGAGCAGATTTTGCGCGAGATGGAGGAGGGTGTCGAGTCGGGCAATCGCTATCTGAAGATTTGCGACCGTTACGAGGCTATCAAGAGCGCGGTTATGTTGGCCGAGCCTCGCGATATCATTCTCTTGGCAGGTAAGGGTCACGAGGATTATCAGATTGTCGGCACCGAAAAGTTGCCGTTCAATGATAAGAGTGTAGTGAAGGAAATTTTCGAGAAATTTAATAGATAAAGACAATGTTATATCATCTTTTTGAATACTTAACTACGAATTTCGATATTCCGGGTTCGGGTGTAATGCGCTACTTGAGCTTCCGCTCGGGTATGGCTGTAGTGCTGTCTCTGCTGATGGTTATCTTTTTCGGTAAGAGAGTTATCAAGTTCTTGAAGCGTCGCCAAATTGGCGAGGATATTCGCGACCTCGGCTTGCAGGGCCAGCTCGAGAAGAAGGGTACTCCAACCATGGGTGGCATCATCATCTTGCTCGCTATTGTTGTGCCGGTGTTGCTCTTTGCACGATTGGACAATATCTATACCATCTTGTTGCTTGTGGGCACATTGTGGTGCGGTGCAATCGGCTTCATCGACGACTATATCAAGGTCTTCCGCCACAAGAAGGAGGGCTTGAAGGGCAAGTTTAAGATTGTTGGTCAGGTGGGCTTGGGCCTTATCGTGGGTACAACAATGTGCTTCTCGGAGGATATCGTAATCCGCGAGCACTCTACCGTGCCTGTCGAGCAGAGCGTCGTAGACGAGAAAACAGGTGAGACCGTTATCACCTCTTCGCAGAAGATTCGTATGAGCGATGATGTCAAGACAACCAAGACAACCATCCCATTCCTCAAGGATAACGAGCTGGATTACAGCTGGTTTGTTGGTGGAAATGAGTTGTTGTCGTGGGTGCTCTATGTGCTGGTTGCCATTTTTGTCATTACCGCGGTTTCGAATGGAGCAAACCTCACCGACGGATTGGACGGATTGCTGACGGGCGTTTCGATACCTATAGTGGGAGTGCTGGCGGTATTTGCCTATCTCTCGGGTAACATCATCTATGCCGACTATCTCGATATTATGTACATCCCTAATAGTGGCGAGATGGTGGTCTTTGGAGCTGCAATGTTGGGTGCATTGATTGGATTCTTGTGGTACAACTCATTCCCAGCGCAGATATTTATGGGCGATACGGGCTCGCTCACCATTGGTGGTATCATTGCCGTATTTGCACTCTGCATTCGCAAGGAGTTGCTCTTGCCACTTCTTTGTGGAGTGTTCCTTGTTGAGGCACTCTCGGTGATGTTGCAGGTGGCTTCGAAGAAGTATTCGATGCGCCGCTATGGCGAGGATCGCCGTATGTTCCGTATGGCACCTCTTCACCACCACTACCAAAAGGGTGGAATGTTCGAGACCAAGATTATGATGCGCTTTATGATTGTCTCAATTATCCTTGCGGCACTCACACTCGTAACACTTAAAATTCGATAATAATGGCAAAGTTTATAGCTGTACTTGGCGGAGGCATTAGCGGCTACGGCTCGGCAATCTTGGCAAAGAAGCAGGGTTTCGAGGTGTTGCTCTCCGATATGGGTAATATAGCTCCGCGCTATCGTGAACGCCTCGATGAGTGGGGCGTGGAGTACGAGGAGGGTGGACACTCGGTGGAGCGTATCCTCACAGCCTCGGAGGTTATCAAGTCGCCAGGTATTCCCGATAAGGCACCTCTTGTGAAGGCTCTTCGCGAGAAAGGTGTGCCCGTAATCTCGGAGATGGAGTTTGCCGCTCGCTATATGGGCAAGGCCAAGACCATCTGCATCACAGGTAGCAATGGCAAGACCACAACCACTTCGCTCATCTACAAGATTATGAGCGACAGCGGTGCGAAGGTTGCTCTCGGAGGCAACATTGGCGAGTCGTTCGCCTATTCGGTGGCTACCGACGAGTACGACTGGTATGTCTTGGAGCTTAGCTCGTTTCAGCTCGACGGAATGTTCAAGTTCAAGGCCGATGTGGGCGTGTTGATGAATATTACACCCGACCACCTCGACCGCTACGACTACTCGTTCGAGAAGTATGCGCAGTCGAAGATGCGCATAACACAAAATCAGAAGTCGAACGACCACTTTGTCTATTGTGCCGACGATAAGACCATATTGGAGCAGCTCGAGAAGTGCGAAATCAAGGCTAAGGAGTTGCCATTTATGATACATTCGGCAATAGCCAGTGGTGCGGGCGATGCCTACCTTACCGACGCTACCTCGTTCACCGCTTCGGTGGGCAAGCAGTCGCTTACGGTAGATACTTCGCGCCTTAAGATAAAGGGCCAGCACAACACCTACAACGCTATGGCGGCCGTTTTGGCTACCTTGGCCGCTGGTGTCGATCCGCAGCAAATAGAGCAGTCGCTCTACGACTTCAACGCCATCGAGCATCGCCTCGAGCCTGCGGGCGAGAAGGATGGCATTGTCTATATCAACGACTCCAAGGCTACGAATGTCGATTCGGCGTGGTATGCACTCGAGAGTATGACGCGCCCTACGGTGTGGATTGCAGGAGGTACCGACAAGGGTAGCTCGTACGCTCCACTCTTCGACCTGGCAAAGAAGAAGGTGCACACACTTGTGTGTATGGGTGTGGATAATGCACGCCTTGAGAGTGAGTTTGCGGGTGTTATTCCAAACATAATCTCGTGCCACTCGTTCGAGGAGGCTATGGAGGCGGTGGTGCGTGTGGCGAAGCAGGGCGACGCGGTGTTGCTATCGCCAGCGTGTGCAAGCTTCGATCTCTTCAAGAACTACGAGCATCGAGGCCGCGAGTTCAAGACGTGGATAGAGAGAAATATTCTAAATAAGTAGAATGACGATGGGTCAGGAGAAGAACGAAACAAAGCCTGTGGAGGGCATAGATACAACGGCGAAGCGAAGAGGTCTTCCGGGCGATAAGGCATTGGGCGTTATCGTGCTGATATTCTTCGTTATGTCTATGGTTGTGGTCTCTTCGGCTATTATGAAGGAGGGCTTCTCCGATGGTATCGTCCGCGAGATGATTCAAAAGCACATCGTCACACTCTTCCTGTCGGCCATAATAATGTTAGTTTGCTACCTTATGCCTGCAACTCTTATGCGATGGGGTACGCGCGTAGCCTATATTGTGGCCTGGATTCTCACCCTGATACCATACTTCCAGTCGGCAGGTAATGGCGATGCCCATCGTTGGATTGATCTCGGATTTATTCAATTCCAACCTTCGGAGTTGCTCAAGATAACAACCATTATGTTGCTTGCGGCACGACTCTCGGCACGCCATCACTCCATCAAGCGCCTGCGTCTGCTGCCTTCGACATTCGATGTGCGAAAGTGGAAAACACCGCAGCAGAAGAGTATCTTCCGCGAAGATATATTGCCTATTGTGTTGCCCATAGCAATGACCTGTATGGTGATTTTGCCCGATGCAACTTCGTCGGCTGTCCACATATTCATTGTGTCGCTTGCGATGCTATTCTTGGCAGGAGTGCGCTTCTGGGAGATTTGTAAACTCTTCTTTGTGTCGGTCGTTCTCGGCTTGGTGGTACTCTTTATGGTGGGACGCTTCGATACTGTGGTTGAGCGCGTTAAGGATTTTGTCGGAACGGAGAAGGTCGAGCCTAGGGAGCAGCTCAAGAAGGATACCTACCGTTCGTGTATGGCCATCAACAATGGCGGATTCTTTGGCGTGGGAGCGGGTCGTAGCGTTATGCGAGGCCGATTAACCCACCCCGAGAGCGATTATATCTTTGCTGTTGTGGTCGAGGAGTTTGGCCTTATACTCTCGTTTGTGATAGTGTTGCTCTATCTGTGGATATTCTTCCGCTCACTGCGTATCTTCGAGCGGTGCGAGTGGCTCTACGGAGGCTTGCTCTCGGTGGGATTGGCTCTGCTGGTTACGAGTCAGGGCTTCCTGCACGTCGGCGTGGCTATAGGCGTGCTGCCCGAGACGGGACAGAATCTGCCATTCCTCACTCAGGGACGTACCGGAATGTTCTGCGCAGCAATAGCCCTGGGCTTAATACTCAGTATTAGCCGTCAGGTGGATCAGGGAACGCTTCGTCCGCCTAAGCTCAATATCGGACCAAACGATAAAATACGAAATTGGTTATGGAAGTAAGACTCGATAAATATCTATGGGCGGTGCGTATCTTCAAGACGCGTAGCGATGCTGCCGATGCCGTGCGTAACAATCGCGTGCTGGTGAACGACGCCTATGCCAAACCTTCGCGCGAGGTTAAGGTGGGCGACAGAATCACCGTGAAACGCACACTTGTAACCTATACCTATTTGGTTAAGGATCTAATAGTGAATCGCCAGCCCGCAGCCAAGGTGCCCGACTATTGCATCGACGTCACCCCTCAGAGCGAGCTCGATAAGTTGAACAAACCTCGCGAGACAATCTTCGTGTTCCGTGAGCGTGGTACAGGTCGTCCGACAAAAAAAGAGCGTCGCGAGATTGATGCTTTGATGGATAGTTTTTACTACTACGACGATGAAGAATAGATGGAATGGGGTAAGGTTCTTACTCCATTCTTTTTGCTATTAGCCATTGGCCATTAGCTTTTTTAAGGGTGGTTGAGTGAAGTTTGTGTTACTAACTCCTCTCTCCTAGTTCCTAACTCCTAGCTAAACATTGACATCGCGGACAGTTTGTGCGTCGAAGGCGAAGGCGATGAATATCATCACCGAGAAGGCCAATAGCGACGAGCCTCCATACGAGATAAGCGGCAGCGGAATGCCCATAACAGGCACAAGTCCTATGGTCATACCCACATTAATCAGGGTGTGGAATAGCAGAATCGAAGCCACAATATAGCAATATACGCGTCCGAAGGTCTCGCGTTGTCGGTCTCCCATACGCATAAGTCGCAGAATAAAGGCGAGCATCACAGCCAACACGAACATTGTTCCCACAAAGCCGAACTCCTCACCTATGGTACAAAAGATGAAGTCGGTGTGTTTCTCGGGTACCAAGCCATAGCGAATCTGCGAGCCTTGGAGATAGCCCTTACCGAAGAGGTTGCCCGAGCCGATGGCAATCTTCGACTGATTGACATTGTAGTTGAGCTTCACATCGTCGGTAATACCCAGGAAGGTCATGATACGGTCCTGCTGGTGTGGCTTCATTACATTGAACAGCGCACTCGAGGTTGGCGATATCATAACTGACACCACAAAGAGTGCTACTATAATATATATATTACGCAGGCGCGCGCGATAGGCGTAGACCACAACGCCAATCAACGATAGCAGAGTGGTGGTAAGCAGTACTGCGTAGTAGCTTATCGAGGCCGAGAATATGGCGTTGGCAAGCAAAAATAGCATAGTGCTACCGCCAAATAGTGCCGAGATATAGACAATGCCGTGCTTCCAGTTGCGGTTGGCGAAGCACTCCGTGAGGGTGAAGATACAAATCACTCCCACCAAGAGTATCGTAGGCGAATAGAGGAACGAGAGCAGGAACAGCGCTGCAATAAGAAGAATAGGAATGCAGAGCCACTTATTCAGACCCTCGCGATAGAGCATCAGCACGAACGAGCAGAGCACCAAGCCCGAGCCCGTGTCGTTTTGCCAGTAGGTGATGGCGAGTGGCACAAGCAGCAACGCTCCCACCTTCACAAGGCTTCGGAACGAACTTATCGAGAAGCTATATTCGCTCAAGAGACGTGCCGTGGCCAACGCGATAGCAATCTTGGCAAACTCCATAGTCTGGAGTCGAATAGGGCCAAACTCGAACCACGCTGTTGCTCCGTTTACCGTGCGGCCGAGAAGTCGTGTGGCGATGAGAGCAAATATGGCCATACCATATAGCACATAGGCCACCTTGTGCCACACGCTACGTTCGATAAGCATTATGAAGAGTCCCACGACCAACGATACGCCCAAGAAGACAATCTGCTTGACATAGTTGTGCGAGAACGAGAACATACTCTCCGACTCTCCATCCCACGATGCCGAGAATACAGCCACCACACCTATTGCTACAAGCAACAGGTAGAGCAGCAGTGCGATGTGGTCCACACTGCCGAAAAGCGAATCTTTTCCTTTGCGACTATACTCTCTATACTCCATCATAGCTGCTACCTCTATTATCTATACATTGGGTAGTTAATGCGTTTGTTCTTGACATACTCCACAAGGTGAGGTCGTGTGATTGTGTCGGTGAGATACTTCTCCTCAATCAGCGACGCGATAGGAACCGCCATCTCCGCACCAAAGCCTCCGTGCTCGACATATACTGCAATGGCAATCTTCGGATTTCTGCGTGGTGCAAACGATATGAAGGTCGAGTGATCCTTACCCTTTGGATTCTGGGCCGTACCGGTCTTACCGCACACATCCAGTCCTGGCAGGTAGGCGCCTTTGCACGTTCCATCATCATTTACGCCTCGCCACATACCCGAAACAATATGTTCGAAGTGCTTGGTGTCGACATTTGTGTACTGCTTCTCGTAGAAACGATCATCGAGCTTGCGTACATCAGTCGAGTCGGCACCTCGTATTTCGCGCACGATATGAGGTATGTAGTAGTATCCGCGATTGGCCACAATAGCGGCCAAGTTAGCCATCTGCAATGGTGTGCAACCCAACTCACCCTGTCCAATCGAGAGCGAAAGTATGGTGAGTGCATTCCACGACTTGCGGTATCGCTTATCGTAGAACTCGCGTGTAGGGACATAGCCGGGACCCTCGCCAAGGAAGTCCGATTCGAGCTTGCGACCAAAGCCAAACGAGAGGACATAGTCGCGCCAAGCGTCGAAGCCATCCTTTGCGATGTCGTACCTTCTCTTGTTCTCGAGAATATTTCGGAAGACGTGGCAGAAGTAGGCATTACACGATGTGGCTATGGCGTAGTTCATCGCCAATGGCGAGCGGTGCGAGTGACAACCGATGTGCTCGCCACCGAGGTGGTAACCCATATTACACGAATAGGAGTAGTGTGGACGTAGAACGCCCTCCTGCATACCGATAAGTCCGGTAACGAGTTTGAAGGTCGAGCCTGGCGGGTAGCGCGATTTTACGGCGCGATTCCACAGAGGTCTACGGGGATTATTTAACTCTCTGGCGTAGTTGTTGCCACGCTCACGACCAATTACAAGTTCGTCGGGGTTGAAGGTTGGTGCCGACACCATAGTCAGAATCTCGCCCGTGGATGGCTCGATTGCCACCACTGCACCCACCTTGCCTTGCATAAGTTCCTCGGCCAACTGCTGTAACTCGGCATCTATGGTGCAGACTATCGAGTTGCCGGCGACAGGCTCTTGAAGTACGGTGTTGCGTTCGGCTTGCGGAGCGTAGATATCCTGCAAAACACGACCCTTTTCGCCGCGAAGTTCTCGCTCGTACGCAAGCTCGAGACCCTCCATGCCGATATAGTCACCGGTGGAGTAGTAGCTATCCTTCTCGATTTTATCCTTTGTAACCTCGCTGATGCTACCCAACAGGTTGCCACCAATCTTACGAGGATACTGACGTATGGTACGTTGTAGTGTGTAGAAGCCGCTGATGTTCATCTCGTCGAGCAACAATTTCTGCTCCACCGATATAGGGTAGCGAGTCAATCGTCCCTCGCGGCCATAAGGTGCCTGTTTGAGATTCTTCTCGAAATCTTTGCGAGTCATGCCTATAACCTCGCACAATCGCGTAGTGTCGAAACCTGCCTCAGGCATATCTTTACGCACTATGGTGACATCGTAGCAGAGGCGATTCTGCGCGAGAAGCTCGCCGTTGCGGTCGTAGATCTCGCCACGCGGCGGATATACCACCACATTACGCAGATAGTTGTTCTCCGCCAATTCGTCGTACTTATCGTCTATGATTTGGATATAGAATAGGCGCATTGCCAAGCCTACAAATATCAGAATGGCAATCAAGCGAGCCACAAGGGCTTGTGTCGATAATCCCCCATCATTCATAGCCTACTACGATATGCGTTTTACAAAGAGAATGATGATGATGTAGTCGAGTACGAGCGAGAGCAATGTGCTATACGCAATGCGCAATGTCAATGCTCCCAAGTTGTCGAACGAGAGCCATTCGGCAAAGTAGAAGAGCACCGAGTGGAGCACAATCATTGCTATGGCATAGTGGTGAAATCTGCTGCCGAGTCGCTTGGTTGTTGGTATACCCTCCTCCTTCGACACATCCGATAGGTTTGTGAAGGCATAGAGTATAGGTCGGCGGAAAAAGGCGATAGGCAGTGTCACGAGTGTGTTGAGTCCAACTGTGCCCATCGTTATATCCATTACAACACCCCATATGAGTCCTGCACCAAGCATCTTCCACTGCGAGAACTCGATAGGGAGCATCACTATCAGTACGATATATACCATAGGGGCTACAAGTGGCGATGCCGAGAGGTTGTTCAATACGAACACCTGCACGAACAATACCACCAATGTGAGTAGAAGCAGTCCCTTTGTCTTCATACGATTAATAATTCTTTACCTGCGCTTCGAGTTCTTGAGCCTCGCCCGCATTTGTGTTACGCACCAATATCACGTTGTAGAGTCGTCCCATATCGGCCGATAGGCGCACCTTGCAGTTGTAGGATGCTCCATTGCCAGCCAACGATGCCGACTCGATTTTGCCTATTACCACCTCGCGTGGGAAGTAGTGCGAGAAGCCTGCGGCGTGCACCTCGTCGCCCACCTGGATGTCGGCATACTTCGACACCTCGATAAAGTCAACCACCTGAATATCCTCGCCTGGCCACACTATCGAGCCGTGGCTGCCATCGCGCAAGAGCATACCGCTGGCGCGGAAGTCTACGTTGAGCAATGTTTTGGCTACGGCGAAGTTCTCCGAACACTCCACCACCACACCTACGGCTGCGCCATCGGGCGTAATCACAGCCATATCGGTCGATATGCCATGGCTATAGCCTTTGTCTATGGTTATGAAGTTGCGAGGGCGATTGGTTGTTGCGGCGATAACCTTTGCCGGGAAATATTCGTACTTGGTTAGCACCTCCATCTCCACCGCCTCGGGCGGAACAACCTCCTCGAGAGTTCGCACTTTGTTCTCGAGCGTGGCGATATATTCGGTCAGACGTGTATTCTCGTCGTGCAAATCGAGGTAGCTTAGCATATCTGCAAAAGCCGAGTGGACGTAGCCTACAATATTGTTGGTCCATACGAGCAATCGCGCCTGTGTGTATGGCGTCGATTTGGCATAAGAATGGATGGCGATAATCTCCAAAATGATAAAGACTACCGCCACCGATGTTTTACGTATGAACTGAATTAGCTTCTGCATTTGCCTTTAGCTTGCCTCCTTCAGCATAGATGCTTTATCGCATCAAGAACGAGAAACGGTTGATGTTCTTGAGTGCGATGTTTGTTCCGCGAACAACTGCACGTAGTGGATCCTCGGCGATGTGGAACGGAATACCAGTCTTCTTCGAGAGACGACGGTCCAAACCACGAATCAAGGCACCACCACCTGCAAGGTAGATACCATTCTTAACAACATCCGAGTAGAGCTCGGCTGGCATCTCCTGCAACACCTTCATCAATGCTGCGTCGAGCTTAGCCAACGACTTGTCCAAAGCGTATGCAATCTCGTTGTACGATAGGGTGATGGTCTGTGGAAGACCTGTGAGCATGCTTGGGCCAGTTACCACGCAATCCTCTGGAGCATCCTCCAATTCAGGAATTGCCGAACCAATCTTGCACTTAATCTCCTCGGCAGTACGCTCGCCAATGCGTACGCTGTGCTGCTGACGAACATACTCGATAATATCGTTTGTGTAGGTGTCACCCGCAACGTCGATAGACTCCGAGCATACGATACCACCCAACGAGATGCAAGCGATCTCTGAGGTACCACCACCTATGTCGATAATCATATTACCCTCTGGAGCCTCCACGTCGATACCAGCACCGAGTGCAGCAGCCATAGGCTCGTGAATCATAGCAACCTCACGACCACCTGCGTGCTCTGCCGAGTCGCGTACGGCACGGATGGCAACGTTCGATGAGCCCGATGGGATGCAGATAACCATCTTGATAGATGGCGAGAAGAGCGAGCTGCGAGTCTTAATCTTGCGAATCATACCGCGAAGCATAAGCTCTGTAGCGTTGAAGTCGGCAATAACGCCATCCTTCAACGGACGGATAGTGCGCAAGGTAGGGTTTGTACGGCCGATATACGGCTGAGCTTTGCGACCGAGAGCCTCGAGCTGGCCGGTCTGTACATTTACCGCAACGACAGATGGCTCGTCTACCACCACCTCGTCGTTATAAACAATCAGAGTATTGGCTGTACCAAGGTCGATAGCCAACTCCTGTGTCAATGAAAAAAGTCCCATAATTTTATACTATTTTTATATTTTTCTCTATAATTTCACAACTTTGGACAAAGATAGCGAAAAGTTATATAACTTTTCACAATTTCTCAGAAATTTTTTCTATCTTTGACATCATTTTCAACAGAAGGTATATTTTTAGTAATAAAACAGTAGAATAATGAAACTTTTGAAATTGAATACCGCTAAGAGCGGAATCGTATTTTCTGAGGAGTTGAAGCAGTCGGCAATGGCTGCAAACGAGTTGCTCCACTCGGGTAAGGGTGCAGGCAACGACTTCCTCGGTTGGGTTAATCTTCCATCTTCGATCGATAAGGCACAGCTCGACGCTATCAACGCTTGCGCAGCTTCGTTGCGTGCTAAGGCTGAGGTAGTTATCTGCATCGGCATCGGTGGTTCGTACCTCGGTGCAAAGGCTGTTATCGACGCGTTGAGCAACCCATTCGAGTTGCTTCACAAGGAGCACAAGAATCCTGTGGTTTTGTTCGCAGGTCAGAATATCTCGGAGGACTATATGGCCGAGATGATGGAGGCTGTAAAGAACTATTCGATTGCTACCATCGTAATCTCGAAGTCGGGTACCACAACCGAGCCAGCTATCGCCTTCCGTATCGTTAAGGAGGAGATCGAGAAGCGTTATGGCAAGGAGGAGGCAAAGTCGCGTATCGTAGCCATTACCGACAAGGCTCGTGGTGCGTTGAAGACTCTTGCTACCGACGAGGGCTATGCAACTTTCGTTATTCCAGACAATGTAGGTGGTCGTTTCTCGGTGCTTACACCTGTAGGTTTGCTTCCACTCGCTGTAGGTGGTGTGGATATCGAGAAGTTGGTTGCCGGAGCTGCCGCTATGGAGGCTGCTACAGCCGAGGGTGTAGCATTCGAGGATAACCTCGCAGCGCAGTATGCTGCAACTCGTTACGCTCTCTACACTTCGGGCAAGAAGATTGAGATTCTCGGTTCGTACGAGCCTAAGTTGCAGAACATCAACGAGTGGTGGAAGCAGCTCTATGGCGAGAGCGAGGGTAAGGATGGCAAGGGAATCTTCCCTGCATCGGTAACTCTCACTGCAGACCTTCACTCTATGGGTCAGTATATTCAGGAGGGCGAGCGCTCGATGTTCGAGACTATTATCTCGGTAGAGAAGCCTGCACACGAGGTGCGTGTTGAGGCTGACGAGGCAAACCTCGATGGCTTGAACTTCTTGGCTGGCAAGCGTTTGCACGAGATTAACAAGATGGCTGAGCTTGGTGTTCAGCTCGCACATATCGATGGTGGCGTACCTAATCTCCTTATCGAAATTCCTTCAATCGAGGAGGAGGCACTCGGTGCATTGCTCTACTTCTTTGAGAAGGCTTGCGGTATCAGCGGCTACCTCATCGAGGTTAACCCATTCAACCAGCCTGGTGTTGAGGCATACAAGAAGAATATGTTTGCTCTTCTCGACAAACCGGGTTATGAGGCTGAGAGTGCGGCTATTAAGGCTCGCCTCTAATTTGAAACTCTTTAGCAAGGCTCTTTTTTCACCAACCTTCGGTCGTCAAACTCCTCACATAGGCAAACTATGCTGTGGGTTTGTCGCCTTGCTTGGCAAAAAAATAGCTCTCGCTAAAGAGTTTCAATAGTAAGTGAGCAAGGCTCTTTTTTCACCAACCTTCGGTCGCCAAACTCCTCACATAGGCAAACTATGTTAATCCTGCTTTGCAGGCTTTTCCTCCTCGCGGCTCGGCATAGGACAAATTTATTTGCCCTCTGCTCTTGCGCCGCAGCGTCGGTTGCGGGTTTGTCGCCTTGCTTGGCAAAAAAATTAGCTCTTGCTATACAAATTCTTGGGTAGTATTACTCTTGTTAAATACATTAAAGTTGAGGGTGTCCATTTGATTGGATGCCCTCTTCTTTTGTTGGCTTGTGCATACAAAAAGAAAGAGTCGAACAAACGCTCGACTCTTATTGGTTTGAGTTGTTGAAAAATTATTTCTCCTCCTCGTTAACGTGCTTAATTGCTACTTTCCAGTAGTGTGGCTTTACAATGAAATTGTAAATCTTGACAGCAACAGCCCATGCAATCTTAACAAAGAAGCTAAGAGCGATTACGAATACAGGGATCAAGTAGATAGCAATCAAGGTGTAGATAACCAACTCGAACATATCTCCAAATGGGAGCTTGTACCACTTATCTGCGATGATGTCATAAACAAGCTTGATTACTCCCAATGGGTATGACAAGAACTTCAAGCCATCATACAAGAGGTTGAGGTTCAAGCCAACTGTTGGATCGTAAATAGGCTTCTTCTGCTCTGCGAGGCATACGAGGGCCTTTGTCCAAGTTTCAAATGGGATAAGGATAACCTTCAAGATGCCGTTTACTACATGAATAAGTGCATCCAAAAATTTTTGACCAAAATTCTGTGGTACCATAATAATTTAAGTTTAAAAAGTTAGATAATAAGATAATAAGTTAAGACTTACAATAATAATCGGTCTTTATTCGTTAGACAAATATAGACAAAAAAAAGTAATTTCCAATCTTTTTTCGGGGAAAAGAGGTGAAAATGTCTATAATTAGTGCGAAATTACCCTAAAAAAGAGCCCTGCACCCAAAATTCTAGATTTTTGGGGTGTCATCTTTCAATGTCCCTAACGATTCTAATGCCGCTAACAACCCTAACGTTCAACCTTAAATAGACCGCCTAAATTTCAGGAGCAGATTTTATTGTATAAAAGCGGAAAATACTTGCATATATCGAAAATTATTCCTAAATTTGGTATATGAAAGCTAAACTACTACTACACTACTGCACCGCCGAAGGTGCTAAACTTCAGATTGTGCCTGCCGATGGCAAGGCTGTGGATATGCGCAACGAGGGCAATGGCTTTTGGAGCGCAAATGTCGAGCTTCACTCCGACCGTCCGTATCGTTACTCCTACCGCGTGGTGGAGGGACGTCGCGTGGTGCGTACCGAGTGGGGTGAACCTCACTCGCTTACCGAGGTGTTGGGCGTACCATCAGTCGAGGTTGTCGACCACTGGAGCGCTAATCCGCAGGATAAACCTCTACACACCTCAATGTTCCGTCACGGATTGTTCTCGCGTACGGTCGAGGTTGTTCCATCTATGGCGGGAGCAACGCACTATCTCGAGGTCGAGGCGGCACTCCCTACAGCCGAGCGATTGGCCATTGTGGGCTCCTCGGTAGGGTTGGGCGAGTGGTCGAAGCCGCAGCCTATGACCTATCTTGGCAACTACCGCTGGGGTGTGGCCTTACGCGAGCGCGAGTACGCGGAGTATAAATTTGTGGTAGTAGATGGAGATAACACGCTTCTGCGCTGGGAGCAGGGCGACAACCGTGTTCTGCAGCAGGTGGAGGCCTTGCAGATGACCTTTGGTCTGCGTATGCGCGATAATGTGCAATGGCGCGGTGCGGGCGTTGCCGTTCCGGTCTTCTCGTTGCGCTCGAACAATAGCTTCGGAGTGGGCGAGTTTGCCGATTTGCAACTCTTGGGCGATTGGTGCGAGGCTACGGGCCAGCGCATAATTCAGATTCTGCCAATCAACGATACCACGATGTCGCTATCGTGGGAGGATTCCTATCCATATAACACACTATCATCGTTTGCTTTGCATCCGCTCTATATCCGCTTGAGCGATGTGGGCTATCTGCGAGATGAGGCTGATCGCCGTGAGATGGAGGCTTTGCATGCGGAGCTTAATGCTCTGCCCGAGATGGACTACGAGCGCGTGGTGAAGGCCAAGATGAAGTACTTGCGTAAGATGTACGAGTTGCTCGGCAAACGTTGTATGGATAGCAAGTCGTATCGCGACTTCGAGAAGCAGAATCGTTCGTGGCTTATGCCATATGCGGTATTCTCGGTGTTGCGAGATAAGTACGGAACAGCCAATTTCGAGGAGTGGAAGACATTCTCCAAGTTTATCGAGAAGCGTTGTGCGGCCTTTGCCGAGCGCAACGAGCACGAGGTGGGCTTCTACTACTATGTGCAGTATCATCTCGACCGCCAGTTGCACAAGGTGTGCGACTATCTCCACTCGAAGGGTGTGGTCTTGAAGGGCGATATACCTATTGGCGTGTCGCGTACAAGTGTCGATGTATGGCAGAATCCTGAACTCTTTGTTCCGAGCTCGTCGGCTGGTGCTCCGCCCGATGATTTCGCTGCCGAGGGACAGAATTGGGGATTCCCACTATACAACTGGGAGAAGATGGCCGAGGATGGCTATGCATGGTGGCGTGCTCGCCTTGCCAAGATGGCTGACTATTTCGATGTATATCGCATCGACCATATCTTGGGCTTCTTCCGCATATGGGCAGTGCCTGAGGGTGCGAAGAGTGCCCTGCTCGGAGCCTTTGCTCCATCGTTGCCTTACTCCGCTTCGGAGATTCGAGGCGAGGGCTTCGACTTCGATGCCGAGCGCGATGTAGCAGCCGATTTCGGCGACGATAACGTACTTTGGCTTGCCAATGGCGAGGGCTTTGTGCCACGCATTTCGCCATATAAAACAGAGCGCTTCGAGGCGCTTCCAAAGTCGCAGAAGGAGGCCTTCATTCGTCTGCACGACAACTTCTACTATCGCCGTCACAACGCCTTCTGGGGTATGACCGGAGCCGAGCGTTTGGGCTTGCTCACCTCGGCCACCAAGATGCTGGCGTGTGGTGAGGATTTGGGAATGATACCTTCGTGCGTGCCACAGGTTATGCGCGAGGAGCAGATTCTCTCGCTCGAGATTGAGCGTATGCCTAAGGAGTATGGCGTGCGTTATGGCGATGTGTTGCGCTTGCCTTATCTCTCGGTCTGCTCGACCTCTACTCACGATATGTCGCCACTTCGTTTGTGGTGGCGTGATGAGGCACTGCAGCAATACTACTACGGCCAGATTCTTGGCTTGGAGGGCGATGCTCCAGCCGAGGCTACCGTTGAGTTGTGCGAGCATATTGTAGCACGACACCTCGCTTCGCCTTCGATGTTGACCATTTTGCCATTGCAGGATTGGTTCTCGCTGTCGGAGAGCTTGCGTGCAGAGGATATCGAGCGCGAGCGTATAAATGTGCCAGCCGAGTCGCGTCACTATTGGCGCTATCGTATGCACCTCACACTCGAGGAGATGCTTGCGGACGAGGAGTTTACGGCCAAGGTTGCTTCGCTGATTTCCGAGGCTAAGCGATAATCAAGAGATTACGATAAACGAAATAGGGTGCTTCCTTTGTGGAAGCACCCTATTGTTGTGTTGTGAGCCGATTTCGGGATTTGAACCCGAGACCCCTTCATTACGAGTGAAGTGCTCTACCGCTGAGCTAAATCGGCAACGATATTCGTGATGTCGTTTTTTGTTCGGCAAATATAGCAATTATTTAGCTATTATGTCGCCGTTTGCTTGCGAAAGATGATGAATTTTTTGTAATTTTGTATACTATTTCAGCCCGATGTGGGGTGGTAAAATGGGATTTTTAGAAGTAATAACCAATTAATCCAGAGTTGAAAATATGAAGAAGCAAATCATCTTTTATCTATGTGTGTGGCCTTTTTACGTAGCTACATTTGTTTGTTGTACTATGATTTCGCCATCATATCACTATTTGGCCGAGGATGCCGACAATATAGAGAAGATTGTAAAACTCGACCTTCCCGATATTGAGGATAGCGAATCTTCCGATGGAAGCATCTCTTGCTGGGACTGCTATAACCACTCTATTCAGTTCGAGGAACCGTTGTCGGCGGATTGCATCGCGGAGCTGGAGCAACGCTGCAAGAGCGATACCTTGCATTGGAGCAAGACGGAGTCGGATGGTTCGATTGCCTATCACTACGAAAATATAGATAAAGGCGATTGGTATGAGGTGGAATGCACGATTTACAAGGATCGCGCTTCATTCTCCTGTATGATTGATGAACTCGAGGGATTATTCCGAGATGGCCTGCTTAATTTGTTTACTGGAATTATGGTGATTTGGGGAGTGGTGCTCGCTATCGTTGCAATTGTAAAGAGAATAAAACGATAGAAACAACCCTCGTATTCCCAAATTTTTCGTATATTCGCAATTAGTTTTAACCCTTAAAGAAGTATGATAGTATTTATCTCTTGTTTAGTTTTGCTTGTGGCAGCCTATTTCATTTACGGTAAGTATCTCGATAAGGTTGCTAAAATCGACACTAAGGCCTCGGTTCCGAGCAAAAAGCTCTACGATGGCGTCGATTATGTGCCTATGCCTCGTTGGCGTACTTTCCTTATTCAGCTCTTGAATATTGCGGGTACGGGTCCAATCTTCGGTGCTATCCTCGGAGCGTGCTATGGCCCTGTGGCCTTCATTTGGATTACTCTTGGCGGTATCTTTATGGGTGCCATGCACGACTACCTCTCGGGTGTGATTCTTGTTCGTAACGACGGCTTGAGCATTACCGAAATCGTAGCTCGCTACCTTGGTAAGGGTGCTGGTGCATTTATGCGTGTATTCTCGGTGATTCTGCTCTTGTTGGTGGGTGTAGTCTTTGTGGTTAGTCCTGCCGATATTTTATCGGCCAAATTCGATATTTTGTCGAAGGGTTGGTGGCTTGCAATCATCGTTGTCTACTACTTTATCGCTACGCTATTGCCTGTCGATAAACTTATTGGCAAGATATATCCACTCTTCGGTGCGGCGTTGGTTGCTATGGCACTCGGATTGCTGGGCGTGTTGCTCTTTGGCGACTACACTATCCCTCAGATGACCTTCGAGAATCTCCATATCAATGCCGCTAAACTCCCGTTGGTGCCTACGCTCTTCATAACGATAGCTTGTGGTGCTATTTCGGGTTTCCACGCTACACAATCGCCACTTATGGCACGATGCGTGAACAACGAGCGAGAGTGCCGCTTTGTATTTTACGGCTCGATGATTTCCGAGTCGATTATAGCGCTGATTTGGGCCGCAATAGCAATGGCGTTCTTCTACGACCAAGGTGGTGTTTCGGCGGTCTTGGCCAAGCACGACAATAGCGCAGCGTGGGCTGTGAAGACCATCGCCGATTCTACACTCGGTATTGTAGGTAGCATTCTCGCAATCTTGGGCGTGGTTGCAGCCCCTATCACTTCGGGTGATACAGCCTTCCGTTCGGCTCGTCTCATCATTGCCGATGCACTCCATATCGAGCAACGCACAAAGTGGAAGCGACTCTCCATTGCATTGCCAATCTTTGCTGTGGGTGTAGCTCTGACATTTGTAGATTTCGAGGATGTGTGGCGATACTTCGCCTGGAGCAATCAGGCACTCGCCTCGGTGGTACTCTGGACTATTGTTGTCTACCTCTATCGTGAGCGTAGCAACTATTGGGTGGCCATCATCCCTGCAATATTTATGACCTATATATGTTCGTCGTTCGTATTCGTATCGGGTCAGTTCGTAGGTATGGGCTCGGCTCCGATGGCGTATGTATATGGAGGTCTTTTGGCGCTTGTTATTACGGCCTATATGGTCTATGCGTTGAAGCGCAGCCAAAGAGTTGATTTGAAGAAGAGATAGTATGGCTAAGATTACGCTTAAACCCACCGAGAATCAGAATTTTATACTCCTTGGTGGAGGTTTTCCGGAAATAGTTGATAGAGCCCACTCCCAAGAGTCGAAGGGCGACTTCGAGGGGGCGTGCAACACGCGCTACCAGGCATTTCAGCAGATTGTCGAGGTGCTACCCGAGGACGATGCTGTCGAGCTCGACTTTTCGCACGCAAATACGCGCGCTGCAATAGAGGTGATCTATGGTTCGGCCGTGGATAACTTCTTGGCAGGCGATGTCGAACTCTCGGCTGCGCAACTCGAACTCTTGTTGGAGTGCGATAGCGAGGATCATATCGAGGCGACACCTCAGCTGGCTCTCTGCTACATAGCCCTTGAGGAGTGGGAGTGTCTCGACGAGATTATACCAGACTTGGGCGACAAGAGTGCGTTCCGACCTATGGTTGAGGCGTTGGCCGAGTATGCTCGAAGTGGCAATGTGTCGAAAGAGCGAGTTGCAGCTCTGCGTCGTCATCGCCACCTCTGCGAGGAGCTTTTGCTCGGGGAGCACCCGGCCGATGAGGCATACTTGCGCGATATCTCGTCAGAGCGACCAACACAGCAGGCCTTGGCCCGCGAGATATATCTGCGTTGCGAGCCTCTCATTCTAAAGTACGAAGGCTTTCTCAAGCAGGTACGATAAACCGATAACAAAAAGCCCGTCCAACTTGCAAGTTAGACGGGCTTTTTGTTGTAATAGCAAGGAGAACTACTTCTCCAACTCCTTAGACAACTGCTCGGCGCGAGCAAGAGCAAGGTCGATATGATCGAGAACATTCTCATCGCCAAGTACGCGGATAATGCCCGCGCTTTCGAGAGCCTTGTATACTCTTCTATTTACACCCGAGAGAATAACCTGCTGTCCAGACTTTAATGCCGACTCGATGAAGATTTCGAGGTTGTGCAAACCTGTAGAGTCGATAAACGACACCTTGCGCATACGCACAATACGAATTGGCATAACATCGCGCTTCGAAGCCAACTCCTCGAACTTGGTTGCTATACCAAAGAAGAGAGGACCATTGATCTCGTATACCTCCACGCCCTTAGGGATTGCAAGGTGAACTTCGCCATCCTCGCCATCGTGGTGAACATCCATCTCATCGCGCAAAATCGAGATTTTCGAGGTCTCCATAATGCGACGCACAAAGAGTATAACGGCCAAAACCAGGCCCACCTCGATAGCGATTGTGAGGTCGAATACAATGGTCAAAAGCATTGTGGTAAAGAGGATTGCAATGTCCGAACGCGACTGACGGCACATCGAACGGATGGTGCGCCAACCACTCATATTGTACGCTACCATAATCAATACACCTGCCAAGCAAGGCATTGGGATAATGCTTACCAAGCCACCCAAGAAGAGCAACACGAGGAGCAACACAATGGTGTGCACGATACCTGCAACTGGTGTGCGACCGCCATTGTTGATGTTCGCCATTGTACGCGCGATAGCACCTGTAGCAGGGATGCCACCGAAGAATGGAACTACGATATTTGCAGCACCCTGTGCGATAAGCTCGGTGTTGGAGTTGTG
This sequence comes from Alistipes sp., assembly GCA_045614685.1. GTDB lineage: Bacteria > Bacteroidota > Bacteroidia > Bacteroidales > Rikenellaceae > Alistipes. Next base: position 26,761 of record JAZLDJ010000015.1, read on the forward strand.
GCGCGAGTTGATTACGCCATCTGCCACCATAGCCGAGAGCAACGACTCGATAGCACCCAACATTGCAATAGTGAACGCCGCAGGAAGGAGTCCCTGAATTGTAGACCACAAGGTCTGACCCGCAACAAGCGATGGTGTTGTGAACGAAGGGAGTCCCTCAGGGAGCGTATAGAGGTCACCAATAGTTGAAACTCCAGTATTTACTTTGAAGTAGTTCAACACCCATACGAGCGCAGTCATCACAATAATAGCAAGCAGCGAGCCCGGAATCTTCTTTGAGATACGAGGTGTACCCGCAATGATGGCAATAGAGCCAAGACCGATGCCGAGCGACCACCAATTAACATTCTTGATATTGTCGAAGTAGCAACCCCATTTCTCGATAAAATCGGCAGGAACGTTTGCAATGCCGAGACCAAGCAAGTCGTTAATCTGTGTCGAGAAAATCGTTACAGCAATACCTGCAGTAAAGCCTACGATAATAGGGTATGGCATAAATTTAATAATGGAGCCAAGTTTGAACACACCCAACAGCACGAGCATAATACTCGCCATAATGGTTGCTATGGCCAATCCGCCAACACCAAACTCTTGGATGATGCCCTAGATAATAACGATAAATGCTCCTGTAGGACCACCAATCTGCACGCGCGAGCCACCCAATACCGAGATGAAGAGGCCTGCAATGATGGCAGTAACCAATCCTTCGGTAGGGCCTACACCCGATGCTATACCAAATGCGATAGCAAGCGGAATG
>JAZLDJ010000016.1:0-2305 GCA_045614685.1 Alistipes sp.
GTGACCTTCCAATTCGCGCACTACGCCATAACCGAAACTCTCGGCGTAGTCTTGCACGGCTGCCGAAATATCGCCCACGCGATTTCCAGCCTTAGCCTGTGCTGTACCTCTATAAAGAGCCTCTTTGGTGACCTCCAGAAGCTGTCGAACATCGTCCGAAACTTCACCTACGGCAAACGTATACGCCGAATCACCGACAAACCCCTTCATAAATGTACCTACATCGACCGATACAATATCGCCCTCCTTTATTACGATGTTGTCCGAAGGGATACCGTGTACCACCTGCTCGTTTATCGAAATACAAGCCGATGCAGGATAGCCTTGATATCCAAGAAAAGCCGGAGTTGCGCCGTTTGAACGGATAAAATCTTCGATAATCTTATCCAACTGCTTCGTGGTTACGCCCGGTTTAATGTGGCGGCCAACCTCGGCAAGCGTCTTGCTCACCAAAATGTTGTTCTCACGGAGCAACTCTATCTCTTCTTCTGTTTTCAGATATATCATCTTACTCGTCTGGCTTTTTTAACGGCGACCCTGAATACGTCCGGTCTTCATAAGACCATCGTAGTGACGATTCAAAAGGTGGCTCTCTATCTGCTGAAGAGTGTCAAGAACTACACCCACCATAATCAGCAACGATGTACCTCCGAAGAAGTATGCGAACGACTGCTGAACTCCGCAAATCATTGCAATTGCAGGCAAAATAGCCACAATAGCAAGGAAGAGCGAACCTGGGAGAGTAATTCGAGTCAGAATCGAGTCGAGATAAGCTACGGTTGCCTTACCTGGCTTAACGCCTGGGATGAAGCCACCGTTACGCTTCATATCGTCTGCCATCTGCTGAGGGTTGATGATAATCGCTGTGTAGAAATAGGTAAACAGGATGATCAACACTGCGAGCGTAAGGTTGTACCAAATACCGGTCATGTCTGCATATGCTGCAGCAAAACCTGGAGCTACATTCGCAAACAACATAGGGATGAACATCAATGCCTGAGCGAAGATGATTGGCATTACGTTTGCCGAGTTCAACTTCACTGGGATGTACTGACGAACACCGCCATACTGCTTGTTACCAATGATACGCTTCGCATACTGTACAGGAATCTTGCGAACTGCCTGTACTACTGCAATTGTTGCCATAAATACCAAGAAGAGCACCACCAACTCCACGATTACCTTGATAAGCGAACCTCCACCAAGGATATTGGCGTCGAACTCAGCTCCCAAGGCGTGTGGCAAACGAGCCACAATACCAATCATGATAATCAATGAAACGCCATTACCAAGGCCCTTGTCGGTAATCTTCTCGCCGAGCCACATTACAAACATGGTACCAGCGATGAGCATAATAGTTGCGTATACGGTAAACCATACCGAATCGAACATAAATGCTCCAGGAGCCTGGTGCGAAAGGTTTGCCATATAGGCAGGACCCTGCAATGCAAGTACACCAATGGTCAAGAGACGTGTCCACTGGTTCATCTTGCGGCGTCCGCTCTCTCCCTCCTTAGCCAACTTCTGTACGGCAGGAACCATGATGCCGAGGAGCTGGATAATGATTGAGGCGGTAATGTATGGCATAACTCCGAGTGCAAAAATCGAGGCGTTAGCAAATGCACCACCAGAGAATACGTCGAGAAGGCCCAAAATACCTTCGCTCGTCTGGTTTGCCAAGCCCTGACCTAACGCGTTAGGATCGATACCCGGAATTACCACGTGACAACCCAAGCGATAAATCAAAATCAAGAGAGCGGTGTAGCCGATACGCTTACGCAACTCCTCGATCTTGTAGATATTCTTGATTGTCTCTATAAATCTTTTCATAGAAATTTAGATTTAGCCTAGTTTATTACAACTTTACAACGCTACCACCTGCAGCAACGATAGCCGCCTCTGCGCTCTTCGAGAAAGCGTGAGCAGTTACTGTCAATGCAGCAGACAAAGTGCCATTGCCCAAGATCTTCACACGGTCGTTGTTCGATACGAAACCTGCAGCTACCAATGTGTCGATGTTTACCTCAGCTACGCCGCTCTTAGCTACGAGTGCCTCGAGAGTCGAGAGGTTGATTGGCTTAAACTCTACTCTTTTGATATTGGTGAAACCGAACTTAGGAAGACGACGCTGCAATGGCATCTGACCTCCCTCGAAGCCCAACTTCTGCGAATATCCAGAACGAGACTGCGCACCCTTGTTACCACGGGTCGAATAGCCGCCGTGTCCCGAACCTGCACCACGGCCTACACGCTTATCGTGGTGTGTCGAACCCTTTGCGGGTTTAAGATTATTGAGTTCCATTTA
>JAZLDJ010000017.1:0-8095 GCA_045614685.1 Alistipes sp.
TTATGGCAAAGGAGATAAAATATAATGTAGAGGCGCGAAACCTTTTGAAGGAGGGTGTTGATGCCTTGGCAGATGCAGTAAAGGTAACACTCGGTCCTAAGGGCCGCAATGTGATTATCGGCAAGGCATTTGGTGCGCCACACATCACAAAGGATGGCGTAACAGTAGCAAAAGAGGTTGAGTTGGAGGACTCATTCGCAAATATGGGTGCACAGATGGTGCGCGAGGTAGCATCGAAGACCAACGACGATGCGGGTGATGGTACAACCACCGCAACCGTATTAGCTCAGGCTATCATCGGCGTAGGTATCAAGAATGTTACCGCAGGTGCTAATCCAATGGATCTCAAGCGCGGTATCGATAAAGCTGTTGCTACCGTAGTAGAGAATCTTCGCGCACAGTCGCAGGAGGTCGGCTCGGACAACTCGAAGATTGAGCAGGTAGCTACCATCTCGGCAAACAACGACAACACCATCGGTAAGCTCATCGCCGAGGCTATGGCAAAGGTGAACAACGAGGGCGTTATCACCGTTGAGGAGGCTAAGGGTACCGACACTTATGTAGATGTTGTGGAGGGTATGCAGTTCGACCGTGGCTACATTTCGGCTTATTTCATCACCAACACCGAGAAGATGCAGACCGAGTTGGAGAAGCCATATATCCTCATCACCGACAAGAAGATTTCGACAATGAAGGAGATTATGGGCGTGTTGGAGCCTGTAGCTCAGAGCGGCCGTGCACTCCTCATCATCGCCGAGGATGTCGATGGCGAGGCTTTGTCGGCTCTCGTAGTGAATAAGTTGCGTGGCACACTCAAGATTGCTGCTTGCAAGGCTCCAGGCTTTGGCGACCGCCGCAAGGAGATGCTCGAGGATATCGCAGCGCTCACAGGTGCAACAGTGATTTCTACCGACAAGGGTATGCGTCTCGAGGATGCATCGCTCGAGTCGCTCGGTTGTGCCGAGAAGGTTACTATGAACAAGGAGAACACTACCATCGTGGATGGCTGTGGCGAGAAGGAGGCTATCGCTGCTCGCGTAGAGCAGATTCGTGCTTCGCTCGAGGTGTCGAAGTCGGACTACGACCGCGAGAAGTTGCAGGAGCGCTTGGCTAAGTTGGCAGGTGGCGTAGCAGTTCTCTACGTTGGTGCTGCAACCGAGGTCGAGATGAAGGAGAAGAAGGACCGCGTGGACGACGCATTGGCTGCAACCCGTGCTGCTGTCGAGGAGGGTATCGTTCCTGGTGGTGGCGTAGCATACATTCGCGCTACCGAGGCTCTCGAGGGTCTCAAGGGCGAGAACGACGACCAGACCACAGGTATTCAGATTGTGAAGCGTGCTATCGAGGAGCCACTCCGTCAGATTGTTGCAAACGCAGGTGGCGAGGGTTCGGTAGTTGTAAATAAGGTGCGCGAGGGCGAAGGTGCTTTCGGTTACAACGCTCGCGAGGATCGCTACGAGGATATGCTCGAGGCGGGAATCATCGACCCTACAAAGGTATCGCGTGTAGCTTTGGAGAATGCAGCCTCTATCGCTTCGATGTTCCTAACTACAGAGTGCGTCTTGGCCGAGAAGAAGGTCGAGACTCCAATGCCTCCAATGCCAGCTGGCGGAATGGGCGGCATGATGTAAGAACTCAACATCAAATAGAAAAGAGTGGCGAATCGAAGGATTCGCCACTCTTTGTTTATGTCTCAAAATCTTATTTAGCGTAGCTTACCGAACGAGTCTCGCGGATAACGGTAATCTTAACCTGTCCTGGGTAGGTCATCTCGTCCTGAATCTTCTTAGCGATATCGTGCGATAGGCTCTCGCTCTCAGCATCCGACAACTTGTCGGCACCTACGATAACGCGGAGCTCACGACCTGCCTGGATAGCGTAGGTCTTAACAACGCCAGGATACGAGAGTGCAATACCCTCCATCTCCTTCAGACGCTTGATGTACGACTCGATAACCTCGCGACGTGCGCCCGGACGTGCACCCGAAATGGCGTCGCACACCTGAATGATAGGTGCAATCATCGAGGTCATCTCGGTCTCGTCGTGGTGAGCACCGATAGCATTGCATACGTCAGCCTTCTCCTTATACTTCTCGGCGAGATTCATACCGATAATTGCGTGTGGCAATTCTGGCTCATCATCAGGCACCTTACCCACGTCGTGAAGGAGACCTGCGCGACGAGCAGTCTTAGGGTTGAGACCCAACTCTGCGGCCATGATACCTGCAAGGTTTGCAGTCTCGCGTGCGTGCTGCAAGAGGTTCTGACCGTATGACGAACGATACTTCATCTTACCGATGAGACGGATGAGCTCTGGGTGCAAGCCGTGGATACCGAGGTCGATAGCGGTGCGCTTACCTACCTCTACAATCTCCTCCTCGATCTGCTTCTTAACCTTGGCAACCACCTCCTCGATACGTGCAGGGTGGATACGACCGTCGGTTACGAGCTGGTGCAATGCCAAACGTGCAATCTCGCGACGTACAGGATCGAAGCAGCTGAGGATGATAGCCTCTGGGGTGTCGTCCACGATAATCTCGACACCAGTAGCCGACTCCAAAGCGCGGATGTTGCGGCCCTCACGACCGATGATACGACCCTTAACCTCGTCTGACTCGATATTGAATACGGTTACGGCATTCTCGATAGCAGTCTCGGTTGCTACGCGCTGAATCGACGCTACGATAATACGCTTAGCCTCCTTAGTTGCAGTGAGCTTAGCCTCCTCGATAGTCTCGTTGATGTAGGCTGCAGCCTCGCTCTTTGCCTCGTCCTTCATATTCTCGATGAGGATGTTCTTTGCCTCCTCCGAGCTGAGTCCCGAGAGTTGCTCGAGGCGAGCATTCTGCTCACTCATAAGCTGAGCCAACTGACTCTTGCGCTCCTCGAGCGACTGAATCTGGCTCTCCATCTTCTCCTTGAGACGGTCGTTATCGGCAATCTTACGCTCGAGGTCGCGGTTCTGATTCTGCAACTGATTCTCGAGGTTCTTGGCACGCTGCTCGCTCTGATTGAGCTTTTGGTTGCGCTCATTCACGTGACGATCGTGCTCACTCTTGAGTTGCATAAAGCGCTCCTTGGCCTGCAACTCCTTCTCTTTCTTTAGCATCTCGCCGTCGTTCTCAGCCTTTTCGATGATTGCCTTGGCACGGCTCTTTACTCCGTAGTATGCAGCACAACCGCCGAGTACAGCTGCAACAACTGCAGCGATGATAGCGATGATCATTGGTTCCATAAATTTTAGTTTCTAATCTATTAAGTATAAAAAAAGTATACGTCTTGTAAATAAAAAAACGCACGGAAATTCCCTTACTATGTTTGACGAATACCGTGAAATCGTCATTTGTGAGGCTCCCCAAAATTTCGCAATCTTCCACCGGTGCCATTAGCACTCACCCTTTCGGGCTACAAGGCCTGATTTTGATAACGGAGTACACCCCAATATAAAAAGTGTTCAGTTTCGCAAAGTAATAAAAGGAATTCCATGCGGGCCATATCTTACCTCGACCACTCGAGGAAAGAAATATCTAATTCTCTTGTATATAACAGAACAATTGTTGCCCTCTCCCTATGGCAACGCGTAGGTCGAGACCGCTACTTCTCGAGATGTTTGGAGAGTCGCTCCGAAAGCTCTGCCAAAGCCTTCAGGTCGGCATCTTCGACATCGTTCTTACGCTCGAGACGAATGTTCGATATCATAAGATCTACCGCCACTATAGCCAAATAGTCCTGCACGCCAAAACCATCCACGCGCGCCTGCTGTGCCATAGCCAAGCGGTTGTTAATCTCGCGAGCCGCCAAACGATATACCTCCTCGTTACGAGCGTCAATGGTCATCTCGTAAGGCTTGCCTGCAACATTCAACTTTATGTTCAACATCTTCTCGCTCATAGCCATTCATCTATATTCGATTCGACACCATGTCGATACACTTATCAACCTCCCGCAATATTTGGTTGATTTGCGCACGCGCTGCAGCCTTGTTCGATGCCGAACAGCCGGCCATAGCCTCGTTCAACGAAGCCTTAGCTGCTTGCGCCTTGGTCTCTCGTAGTTGTTCCTGCAAGGAACGAATCTTTGCACTCTGCGCGCTCTTCTCCTCACGTAATGCTGCAATTTCGGCCATTGCATTGCTGTGCAATCGCATCAATCGCTCTACGTCGGCTGTCAAAGTTGCAATTATCTCCTTGCTATTCATAAACTCTACGAAGTCTAAATCTAAATATACAACGTCAAAGATATAAATTTTATTTGAAACTACAAAAATATTGCAACCAAAAAGAGAAAAAAGGAGTGTCCAATACGTTTTTTTCGGACACTCCCCTCTTTTCTTGGGTTGTATAACTTCTACTATTTGTAGAGGAATCGCTTGATTGACTGCTTAGGTGTGTGAGCAAAGCCCTCGCGGATAATCTCGATGCTTGTGATCTGGCTATATGACGGAAGCAATATGTTGGTCTCGACACGAACATCCTCCAACTCAGCCTTTACGGTCGCCTCATCGCGCTCCAAATCCTCGGCTGGAAGAGCTACCAATGCCACCAAACGCTTCTCGCGCTCTACAATCAACGACTCGGCAACGTGCGGCATAGTGTTGAGCAGTGCCTCCACCTCCTCTGGATAGATATTCTGTCCGTTGGCAGTGAGAATCATACACTTGCTACGACCACGAATAAAGACATTGCCATTCTTATCGATGATACCAAGGTCGCCTGTACGAAGGTAACCATCATCGGTGAAGACCTCGCGTGTAGCCTCCTCATTCTTGTAGTAACCGAGCATAACGTTCGGACCCTTAGCCTGAATTTCGCCAACCTTCTTGCGTGGATTCTCCGAGTCGATACGCAAATCCAATCCATCTACCGCACGACCGCACGAACCAGCCTTAAACTTTCTCCAATCCGAGTACGAAAGCAATGGCGCGCACTCGGTCATACCATAACCTACGGTGTATGGCAGCTTCACCTTGCGCATAATCTTCTCGATTGACGGATTGAGAGCCGCACCACCAAGGATGATAGAACGGATGTTTCCACCAAAGGTATTGAGTAACTGCTTGCGAATCTTGCTATAGATCATTCGGTTGAAGCCCGGAGTATGGGTGAGCAATCGCATGATAGGCTTGCCAAGAAGAGGCAAAATCTTGCCCTTGAAAATCTTCTCGATAACGAGAGGTACTGTAATGAGCAAATATGGCTTAACATCTGCCAAAGCCTGCATCAGGAGCGATGGTGTAGGGGTCTTACCAAGGAAGTAGACGTGGCCACCACCACAAACCGGATAGATAAACTCGAAGGCCATACCATACATATGAGCCAATGGCAACATCGAGATAATCTTGTCGCCATCGTGCACTGGAATATGGGTGAGGGCGAAGTCGATATTCGACGAAATGTTAGCCGAGGTGAGCATCACGCCCTTAGGCTGTGATGTTGTACCCGAAGTATAGTTGATAATTGCAAGGTCCGAAAGCTCGAGATTCTCGTACTTCACAACCTCGTGCTTCATCTCCTCAGGGTATACTGCTGGAATCTCTGCCAATGCATCCTGAAGCTCAGGCATCTTGTTCTCGTCGCGCAAGTAGAGAATAGAGTAATCCTCCACGTTAATCACGATGCGAATATCTGGCATCTTCTCAATCTCCATCTCCTTCCAAATTCTTGGCTCGGTGAAGAGTACCAAGCTGTCGGAGTGAGCGGTAAGGTTTGTAATGGCCTCGGGTGTAAAGTCGCAAAGAATAGGCACCGCTACTGCGCGGTAGGTTGTAGTAGCAAGGAATGCCATTGCCCAACGCGAGCAGTTCTTTGCCGAGAGGGCAACTTTGTCGCCACTCTTCACATCGAGTATACGATAGATGGCGTGCAATCGAGCTATTTCGGTTGCGAAGTTTGCAAAGGTGAAATCCTCACCTCGATAGTCCGACAATGCCTGGGTATTCCACTTGGCAATCATCGACTCTTGCAAACGCTCAAGATAGTGTTTCATTCTATTATTTCTGTTTGAAAAAAAAATGTTTGACACTGCAAATATCGCACTCTATTATCAAACCTAAAAATTTAAGGTATAGTATAGCTGCCTATGGGGCGAAATGCTTATATGTGGTGAAATCAAAAAATAAGTGGCGAAATTTTCATTTTCGCCACTCGCCACTAGCACTTATCAGTAAGCCACAACTGTATGTTTTCGGAGTATGTTTTCGATATTGGTACCGTAGGAACACCCTCGATGCCGTGCTCTATGAAAACACCCTCTTTGTCGCGATGAAGTATCTTTGCATGGTCTAGATTTATCATATACGAGCGGTGACAACGCACGATGCGAGTGCCCTGCAGATGTTCGGCTACGCGGCTCAGCGTGTTGCGAATCATACTCTTTTGCGTCTTATCGCCATTGAGGTAGTAGACGCAAACATAGTTATCGGCCGACTCTATAAGAATGAGATTTTCGCGACGAATCGAGAGACGCATCTCGCCCTTGTCGTCGAGAATCTGTATGTATGCCTTCTGCAAAACGGTCTCGTCGGTATCAATCTGCTTGCGCAGAGTGCGCAGCTCTCGACGATTCTCCTGCCATACAAAATAGGTGTAACACATAATGTATGGAATAAGGAGTATGAGCGAAGTCTTGACAAAGGAGTTGTTGAACAGCTCTGGTATAGACTGCTCTGTATCGGTAAATAGCGCTGCAAAGGTATATATCGACGCCATAACGCTAATCTCGCCCAACATCCAAACTATGTAACCGATGTAGGTTATCGGACGTTTGCGAGTGTAGGCTCTGAGTATCACACGGCTGATAGCCGCAACAGCCATACCGCACAACACCATCATCAGCGTAACCAATCGCATCGACACCTTGGGTGAGAAGTCGAAATCCTTCAATATATTCGCGCTCATAGCCTCGAAGCCAAGAGGGCTATAGATATTGATGAAGACAAGCGCAAAGATTGGGACAAACAGAATCATCAGAATCTGATTTGCCCTACTATATATAAAAGAAGGTATAGGCTTAAGCATAACGCACTCTTCTATTTGAAGAACTTATACTGGAATATCAGCATATAGACGATGGCAACCGAGATGTAGGCATCGGCAAGGTTGAATACCGGACCAAAGAAGTAGCCATCCTCATCGAACAGGAATCCGAGCCACGACGGATGGTCGGCCCACTGAAAGAGTCGGAACGAGAACATATCAACCACCTTACCCATCATAAATGGAGCGTAGTTGCCTCCAAACTCGGCTACGGCGAGCTGCGTAGACTGCGAGTACATAATGCCATAGAAGGCACTATCGATGATATTGCCCATCGCACCGGCAATGATAAGCGAAAGTCCCACAAGCACACCCATTGGAGCCTCTTTGCGTATAAGTTTATAGGTATAGTAACCAAGGCCACCCACCATCACTATACGGAAGAGCGAAAGCAGAAGTTTTCCGCCAATCTCCATACCAAAGGCTGCTCCATTATTCTCGACAAAGAGAAGACGGAACCAGTCGGAGATGACTGGAATCTCCTCGCCAAGGCACATGTGAGTCTTCACCCAAATCTTCAATGCCTGGTCGGCAATAAGCAACACTACAACCAACGCTATTAGCCACAAACCAACACGCGTAGTTCTATCTTTGAAATCAATCTTCAACATATCAAAAGTGCGAATTTGGTGCAAAGATACAATTTTTTTCTTATACTCCCCCACCAATTTTCCTTAAAATTCAAAAGTGGGAGATTGCCACGGCTTGTACCAAGCCTCGCAATGACGGATATTATACTATTACGCCAAGAACATCAAAATTGGAGATGGTGGTGGAAATTTTGCGCCAAGCAAAAATGCTTTTTAAGTAGATGAGAGTAAGGCGCATAAGAAATCCGCCAGAACAATTTCGATTTCTCGTCAGAAGTCGTGAGATGTGGTGCATCGCAAATGAATAGACCTCAGGATAGTACACCCACGACCCACGACTAAAAAGTCAGAATTGAGCGAGGGAATTTTGTGACAAACAAAAAAATTGCTCCGCAGCATACTTGCGTATGTGAGGAGCAATTTATTGAAGTGCGGTGCAAAATTCACCGCTCAAAATGGCTTTTTTACTTGT
>JAZLDJ010000018.1:0-1933 GCA_045614685.1 Alistipes sp.
TTGCCACAGTGTGTTGCATTGTTTTAAGCAAGTTTGCAACGCTGTGCAATAAGCCAAATAACCAGACATAACACAAAAATTTGCACCTATGGATAAAAGTACATTCTCGATTCTCTTTATTATGCAGAAGGGCAAGCCAAATGCCGAAGGCAATGCACCCATCTTTGCACGCATCACCATCAATCACCAGATGACACATCTTGCAACGCGATACTACCTTCCGCCCGAGCGCTGGCTCCCGAAGGAGGGCCGCACCGTTGGCCGCACCAAGGAGGATAAGGAGGTCAATGCCTATCTTGACAACCTGCGAGGTCTTATCTTTGCCAAGTACAACGAGATGTTCCTGGCGGGCGAGGTTGTAACGGCTCGCAAACTCAAATGTCGCCTAATATCGAAAGACGAGAAGTCGATGACGCTGCTTGAACTCTTCGATGACTACATCAAGGACTATGCGAAGCTCGTCGGTATATCCAAAACGAAGAAGACTTGCGACAGATACAAACTTACGAAAAGACGCATTGAGGAGTTTATGAGCAACGAGTATAAACGCACAGATATTGCAGTCAATGAGGTTACTCCGCAATTTATCACAAAATTGGAGATATTCCTACGCTCTCACTATCGTCTATCAAACAACTATGTAATGAAGATGATTCAACGCTTTCGCACGATATACCAAGTTGCTATCGACAATGGCTGGGTTAATAGCAACCCTTTCGCTAGTTTCAAGATGCGATTCGAAGATACCGAACGAGGATATTTAACCAAGGATGAACTATCAACTTTGATACACAAGAAGATGCCATCTACTCGCTTGGAGCAGATACGAGATATATTTGTGTTTAGTTGCTATACTGGCCTTGCCTACTGCGATGCTCAGGCTCTCACACAAGAACACATTATCATAGGCCCTAACGGAGCCCCTTGGCTTCGCACACATCGCAAAAAGACCTCGACACCGGTAGATGTACCCCTCTTGGATCTTCCACGCGAAATTCTAGCCAAATACGAGGGAAATAGCGGCAATGACAAGCTGCTACCGATACCAAGCAATCAGAAATGCAATGACTACCTCAAAGAGATAGCAGCTATATGTGGTATCGAAAAACGCTTAACTTTCCACCTCGCTCGACACACCTTCGCTACAACCGTAACACTAACTAACGGAGTACCAATCGAGTCTGTTTCTAAAATGCTCGGTCATCGCAGCCTACGCACCACGCAGGTATATGCAAAGATTGTACATGACAAGCTCGCCGAGGATATGGCGAACTTATCAACCAGGCTCCAAAGTGTTGGGTTATAACACTTTTATACCTTACTCTACTAGGCCCGGCGATTGCCGGGCCTAGTATTTTCTTATCTGTTACTTAGTGGTTCTTTCAAACTTTTGATTTCTCGTTTGTTTGATTGAATTTTTCTTCATAGCTTTGTCTCGCAAATGTGGAAGGATTTGGACTGATTGTGACCACAATAAAAAATAGCTAAACCGGCAACTCTAATAACAGCCGTACTCTACTACGGTTAATTATCCACCTAATTATTGTGATTTGTTGTGCACATCTATTGTGAGCTACAACTTTGGTACAATGTAAATAGAAAATATTTATGGACAAATATAAAAATACACGATTGACAACAGCTGAGATTCATCAGCTCAAATATCCAAAGGCTGTATTAGTCGAGACAGACATCTTTGAGAAAGAGAATCCGACTGAGGCTGACTACCTCGCCTTAATTGATCCGGAGGAGATAAATACGATAAAGAAGGCCCTTGGCCGAACTGCGTATTTGAGCGAGGCTTTGCAGGAGGCAGAGGAGAATCGCAAATGCTTAATGAACTTTGATCTGCGTGCTAAACCAACTATTGAGGGAGTAAATAGCTGTATTCGTATATGCGAGCGAGCAATAGAAGTTCTCACCCCGGCAATAG
>JAZLDJ010000019.1:0-9954 GCA_045614685.1 Alistipes sp.
AGCATCGTACCCCACAGAACGCGCGACAATATGTCGATGATTATGCAGCGCGGATTGGACCTCTACATCAAGCAGGATGGCGAGTGGCGCTATACTCAGGCTTCACGAATCACCCCCGACCCTGCAGTCACAGAATACAAGAAACTCCTTGTCAAGCGACTCCCGAAAGAGGAGAAGGAGTTTATGCTCTACCTCCCGGGCTGGAGCGAGGTTAAGAGCCTGCAGATTGGCATTGAAGAGGGTGCCACCATCGAGGGCACACCTTCGCCATTCCGCCACAAGGTGGTGGTCTACGGCTCGAGCATCACCCACGGAGCTTGTGCCTCGCGCGCGGGTATGACCTACACCGCCATTATGAGCCGCAACCTCGGCATAGACTTCATCAACTTTGGCTTTGCGGGTCAGTGTATGATGCAGCCCGAGTTCCTTGAGATTCTCCAGAAGTGCGAGGCTGATGCCTTTATCTTCGATACCTTCTCGAACCCTTCGGCAAAGGTTATCGAGGCTCGTTTGGCAAACTTTGTCGAGGGTATAACAAAGGCTCATCCCGGCAAGCCACTCATATTTGTGCAGAGCGCCATTCCACTCGAGACCTGCGTAGACCCCGGAAGACGGGCTAAACGCGCGCTCCGTTTCGGCACCGCCGCCCGCATTATGAAGGAGTTGCAGAAGCAGTATAAGGATATCTATTTATTGGATGTGAAGGATGTCATAGGCAAGGATGGCTCGGCGGATAACACCCACCCTAACGATCTTGGTTTCAGCCGCTTTGTGGATACCTACCAGCCAAAAATCGCCAAGATTCTGAAGAAGTACAACATCAAATAGCACGACTATGAGGAGAATCACTCTATCGATAATTGCCGCCCTATTCCTCCTTTCGGGAGCGTCGGCCCAAAACCCCAAGGCTTGGCGCAAGCTAAAGCAGAATGTGAACTTCATCGTGGCAAGCGACCTCGACAAGAGAGGCTGCTACGACCAGCAGGTCATCGCTAATCTGATGGGCGAGATGGCCAAACGAGTTAAGCCCGAGGCTGTGATCTGCACGGGTGACGCCCACCACGGCAATGGCGTGAAGAGCGCACACGACAACGACTGGAAGGAGCGTTTCGAGGATATCTACACCCACCCAAAGTTGCAGATTGACTGGTACTCGACACTCGGCAACCACGAGCACCGAGGAAACATTCAGGGCGTGATTGACTACGCAAAGGTGAATCCTATCTGGAATATGCCTGCCCCATATTATACAAAGGTATTCAAGAAGGGCGGTGTCTCGGTTCGTTTCGTTGTGTTGGACACCCCATCGCTCATCGAGAAGTATCGCGATAGCAACAAATATGGCAATGCTGGCCGAGAGGATATGAGCGTTCAGCAGGAGTGGTTGGAGTCTACACTTTCGCAGGCGAAGGAGGATTGGGTGATTGTGATTGGTCACCACCCTATCCACGCCGACACCAAGAAGAACAAGAGCGAGCGTACCGATATGCGCAACAATGTCGATAAGATACTCCGCCAACACAGCAACGTAGACTTCTACATCTGTGGCCACATCCACAACTTCCAGCATCTACGCGACAAGGGTAGCCGCATCGACTATATTGTCAACGCATCGGCATCGGAGGGACGCAACGTAAAATATACCAAGCGTACCAAGTATTGCAGCCCCGAGACTGGCTTCTCGGTTATCGCAGCCAGCAAGAAGAGTATGTGCCTGCATATGATAGACAAAAACGGAAATATCCTCCACACAGTAAAGCGCGATAAGCAAAACTAACAATCAAGTTTTTCTCTTTTAAGTTATAATTTAAGATATATTTTATATCTTTGCACCGCCTTTGGAGTTCTCCAGGGGCGGTCTTTTGATTAGAAAGTTAGGTTTTTAAGTTAGGAAATATGGAATGGTTGGCTAATTTCACGGGCAATGACATCGCCACTACGGTGCTTGTCTTGGCCCTAACCATCGCCATCGGATTGTTACTCAACAGAATTAAGTTCGGTTCGGTGTCGTTGGGTGTAACTTGGGTGTTGTTTGTAGGTATCATCTTGTCGCACTTCGGCTTGACAATCAACCCCGAGATTTGTCACTTCATCAAGGAGTTTGGTCTGATTCTCTTCGTCTATTCGATTGGTATTCAGGTGGGACCAAGCTTCATCTCGTCATTGCGTGACGGAGGTATCAAGCTCAATATGCTGGCAGTGATGATTATCCTCTTGGGATGTATCACCTGCTACGCTATTCACATCTTCTCGGGCGAGAGTCTCACCACTATGGTGGGTGTTCTCTCGGGTGCGGTAACCAACACTCCAGGTTTGGGTGCTGCACAGAGTGTCGCTGGCGAGAGCGCAGCCGATATGGCTACAGCCTACGCCGTGGCATATCCGTTGGGAGTTGTGGGTATCATCCTCTCGATGTTGATTATTCGTTGGATTTTCCGCGTGAAGATTGACCGCGAGGCATCGAAGGCCGTTCGCTCGAACACGCCACGCACCGTTCGCATCGACGTTCGTGTAACCAACAAGGCCATCTTTGGCAAGACCATCTCGGACATCAGCCGCATCACTCGTAGCCACTTTGTTGTGGCTCGTATCTTCGACCACGAGAATCAGCAGCGCATCGCTTCGGGCGATACTCAGTTGCAGGAGAACGACATCTTGCGTATTGTTGTTAGCAGTCAGGAGGTAGACCTTGTGCAGTCGTTGATTGGTGAGGTTGTAAAAGAGGTTGACGGCAACGAATGGGGTACGGCATCGTCGCACCTCGAGAAGCGTCGTATCGTAGTGACCAAGCCCGAGCTCAATGGTAAGCACATTGGCGATTTGCACATCCGCGAGAACTATCACGTTACCATCACTCGCGTAGTGCGTGCGGGTATCGAACTTGTTGCTACCTACGAGTTGCGCTTGCAGATGGGCGACGTTGTGGTTGTGGTAGGTCGCGCCAACGACCTCGACCAGGTATCTACCATCCTCGGTAACTCGGTTAAGCGTCTCGACCACCCGAACCTCCTTCCAATCTTCGTTGGAATGTTCCTCGGTGTGTTGCTCGGCTCGATTTCTATCGCTATACCTGGCGTACCGCAGGGCGTAAAACTCGGTTTGGCAGGTGGACCACTCATCGTGGCTATCCTCTTGGCCAAGTACGGACCGCAGTGGAAGATGGTTACCTTCACTACCAACTCGGCCAATATGATGATTCGCGAAATAGGTATCTCGCTCTTCCTTGCTGCCGTAGGCTTGGGTGCAGGTAAGGGCTTCTTCGAGGCTATCTCGAATGGTGGTTATATGTGGATTTTCTATGGATTCCTCATCACCGTACTGCCATTGCTTCTTGTTGGTATCTTTGCTCGCAAGGCCTTGAAGATGGACTACTTCTCGCTGATGGGACTTATGTCGGGAGCTATGACCGATCCACCAGCACTTGCCTATGCCAATAGCGTGGCAACCAACGACCGCTCGGCCGTGGCCTACGCAACAGTATACCCACTGACAATGTTCTTGCGTATCTTCACCGCACAGATTTTGGCTCTGATAGCACTGAGCTAAAAGAGAGTGGGAAAACGAAAAAACGGAGAACGGAAAACAGAAAAAGTTTTCCGTTTTCCGTTTTATTTTATTAACTTTGTGAAGACTATAACCATAAAACTACAGATACTACTATGTTCAACGAGAAACAGATTCACGAGATTGAGGCTCACGGCTTGACCGTAGCACAAGTCGAGGCACAAATCGAAGCCTTCAAGCGAGGCTTCCCATCGCTCGAAGTTGTAAAGGCTGCATCACCCGAAGATGGCATCACCATACTCTCGGAGGAGAAGTGCGAAGAGGCTGTAAAATACTACGAGGGCGTTGCCGACAAACTCGAAGTTGTTAAGTTCGTACCTGCATCGGGTGCTGCAACTCGAATGTTTAAGGAGTTGTTCGAGTTTGTGAATGACGACAAGCGTGGCAAGGGCATCGACACCCTCTTGCAGAATATCGAGAAGTTTGCCTTCTATGAGGAGTTGAAGGCTACGGGAGTAGATTTCGCAGACGACAAGGCTGTTGTTTCGGCAATTATTAAGGAGGGACTCAACTATGGCGCCAAGCCAAAGGGCTTGGTAACATTCCACAACTATGAGGAGGGTGCTCGCAAGGCTATCGAGGAGCACTTGATGGAGGGTGCGCAGTATGGCACATCGAAGGGCGTTTCTCGCCTCCACTTCACCGTATCGCCCGAGCATAAGGAGGCCTTCAAGGTGTTGCTCGATGAGCGCGTAGCACACTACGAGGAGAAGTTCGGCATCCGCTACGACATCTCGTTCTCGGAGCAGAAGCCTTCGACCGACACTATCGCCGTAAATCCTGACAATACTCCATTCCTCACCGACGAGGGTAAGCTCTTGTTCCGCCCTGCAGGTCACGGAGCATTGCTATCGAACTTGAACGATATCGAGGCCGACGTAATCTTCGTTAAGAATATCGACAACGTAACTACCGATGCACTGCGTGGCGACACCATTCGCTACAAGAAGGCGTTGGCCGGCATATTGTTGGCAACTCAGTTGCAGGCATATGCCCGTTTACAGGCTCTTAAGGAGGGTACTGCCGACTTGGCCGAGGTTGCCGAGTTCGTTGAGAAGAAGCTCTGCACCAAGCTTCCTGCCGAGTACAATGCCGAGTTGTTGGAATCTTTGCTCAACCGCCCTATCCGTGTTTGCGGTATGGTACGCAACGAGGGTGAGCCTGGCGGTGGTCCATTCTGGGTGAAGAACGACGACGGCACACAGTCGTTGCAGATTGCCGAGTCGAGCCAGATTTCGGCCGAGGATATGCCTTTGATGAAGGAGGCCACCCACTTCAACCCTGTGGATTTGGTTTGCGGTGTACGCAAGGTAGATGGCTCGAAGTTCGACCTTATGGGCTATACCGACCCTAAGACGGGCTTTATCTCGTCGAAGTCGAGCGGTGGTCGCGAACTTCGCGCACAGGAGTTGCCAGGTTTGTGGAATGGCGCAATGGCCAAGTGGAACACCATCTTTGTGGATGTGCCAATCTCGACATTCTCGCCTGTGAAGGTAGTGCAGGACTTGCTCCGCCCACAACACCAATAATCTTTTAATTGAGAATTGAGAATTAATAACGGATAACAAATAGATATGAAGAATTTGA
The DNA here is from genome assembly GCA_045614685.1 of Alistipes sp. GTDB lineage: Bacteria > Bacteroidota > Bacteroidia > Bacteroidales > Rikenellaceae > Alistipes. Next base: position 5,152 of record JAZLDJ010000019.1, read on the forward strand.
AGTTTGCGCTTGTGTGCCTAGTGGCGGTATACTTTGCGGGTGTGCTTACAGCGCAAGAGTTGATTCCTACCCCTGTGGAGGTTTCGTACAAAGGCAAGAAGAGGGTTAAGGTAGAGCAGGTAGATGCCAAGGTGGATGCATCGCTCGACCTCCCAACCGAGGGTTACACCCTCGAGATTAAGGGTACGACTGCCGTGCTCCGTGCCAAGACCGCACAAGGCTTAGTATGGGCAAAGGCTACACTCGCCCAACTCCACGACGAGGAGGGTTTGGTACGCATAGCCAAGATTAAGGACTACCCTGCTTTCCCTATTCGTGGCTTTATGCATGACAATGGTCGTAACTTCCGCTCGGTGGAGAACCTCAAGAAGGATATCGACCTCTGCTCGGCATACAAGCTCAACGTTTTCCATTGGCACCACACCGACAACCCTGCGTGGCGCATCGAGAGCAAGTGCTATCCACAGCTCAACGACCCTAAGTATTGCCCAGCAGCTCGTAACCCTGGCAAGTTCTACACCTACGACGAGATTCGCGATGTTATCAAGTACGCGAAGGAGCGTGGTGTGATGATTATCCCCGAGCTCGACATCCCAGGCCATAGCCAATACTTCTGGACTATCTTTGGCGTGCAGATGGACGACGAGAAGGGAATGCAGATTCTCGACAAACTCTTCGCCGAGTTCTTCGCCGAGATTCCTGCCGAGGATTGTCCGTACATCCACATCGGCTCGGACGAGGTGCGTCGCAAGATGAAGGATGCCGAGGGCTTCGTGCGTCACTACGAGCAGATGTTGGCAAAGCACAACCGCATCCCTATCGTGTGGGATCCAGGTATCAAGCCGTCGTCGACCACCGTATGTCAGATTTGGAACGAGGCTATCAAGAATAGCATCGCCGAGAGTAAGAGTTACAAGAATCCTTATCTCGACTCATATATGGGCTATCTGAACCACAGCAACCCTGTGAACAATATGCACCGTCACTTCCTCCACCAGATGTGCACCGTGGATAAGGCATCGGAGCAGGCATTGGGTGGTATCCTCTGTTTGTGGAACGATGTTCGCCTCGCCTCGGAGGAGCAGCTCTTCCCAATCAATGGTATGCCACTTGTGATGCTTCCGTTCGCAGAGCGTGCATGGGTAGGTGGCAAGGGCTACGGCCTCACCTACGATATGCTCGTGCCAGGACCTGAGAATCAGGGACACCACGACCTCATCGCCTTCGAGAAGAAACTCATCTACCATCGCGACCACCAGTTCAAGGATGTGGACTGCCATTGGGTGGCCAACGCACATATTCCTTGGCAGGTGACCATCCCAGAGGCTAAGGGTGCGAAGATGGAGGATATGAAGTGGGTGAAGGCTTATGGTGGCTCGGTAAACCTCCACGCCCTCGCCAAGGCAAACGACGGCAACGTCGGCAAGAGCCGCATCGCCTACCTCAAGACCGATATTTACTCGGAGACTGATCGCGAGATTAGCGCTTGGGTATCGCTCGAGACCCCTTCGCGCTCGACCCGCCGTTCGGCAGGTATTGGCGAGCAGGGCGAGTGGGAGACAGGCGGTAAGGTGACCATCAATGGCGTGGCTGTCACACCTCCAACACCTTGGAACGAGCCTGGTATGTACTCCTACCACTTCAGCACCTACAAGTATGCCGACATTCAGAACTTGGCTTGGACCAACGAACAGTTGTTCTGGATGCGCGAGCCAGCAAAGCTCAAGTTGAAGAAGGGTTGGAACACCCTCCTTATCGAGGCTCCACTCCACTACTCCACCCCATTCTGGTATGTATCGTTCTCGCCTGTCGAGGTGGGAGCAGATGGCCGTTGGCGCGAAGTCGAGGGTTTGCAGTATCGCTAATTCACACCTATATATAATATAAGAGAGGCGAGATTATCCGAAATCTCGTCTCTCTTATATTTATGTTTTCAAGTGCATTTTCTTGCATTTGTGAAATATTCCTATTAACTTTGTATGCAACCTTAAGATACAAAATACTATGAAACGGTTATTTCTACTCCTTGCAAACGCAATATTTATTAGCGCTTTATGCTGTATATCTCCCACTACAGCGCAACCTCATCGTCACGGCCCAAGACCTCACCCAATCAGACGTACAGTACCACATATTGCGCCCTCACCACGCCATACAAACCAACTGCAAGTGGCAGAAGATCCTGGCACAGGCCTATATGGCTACCTCAACAACTTTGGCGCGTGGGTTATAAGACCAACATTCCGCTCGGCCCGAGCGTTCGACAGCGAGGTAGGTTTTGCTGTGGTTCAACTCACAAACGGACAGTGGGGTGCCATAAACAGAATGGGGCAAACAGCCATTCAGTTCAACTTCAGGTCGTGGCTCGACGTAGATAGCGCAATACGCAGCATCTCGAAAGGTCGCTATCGCGGCATAGACCTTTGGGAGACATACGACCACGCAACAGACTTGTGGGGCTACCTCGACTATACAGGAGCATGGTTTATCGCTCCTCAATACAAGAGTGCAAGGGCTATGTCGGATAGAGGTGTCGCAATAGTCCAATTCCAAGATGGCCGTTGGGGCGCAATCAATCGCAATGGTCAGATTGTTGTTCAACCCAACTTCAACTCGTGGCTGGATGTCGATAGCGCCCTCCGCAACCTCCGACTCTACTAAACAATAAAGACCTCCGCTTAGGGAGGTCTTTATTGTTTAGTTTTGCTATTACTTTGATAGGATTTAAATTCTACAACAGTTTCGACAACGACGCCAAGTTCTTCTCGTTGAGCAACTGCTTACCCTCGGCCGTGTAGGCGTAGTCGATACGCTCCTTGAAGTGCGACTCCACTTTGTTACGAACCACCTTCATTGTGCTATTCACCAATCCGTTCTGCTCGGTGAAGGCCTCATCAACGATAGCCAATGCCGCAGGCAACCAACGATCAGGGAACTCATCGCCAAACTCGCCACCAGTACGGTACTTGCGAATCTCGGTATCGAGAATCTCTGCTGCACGAGCAGCCTTGTCGCCCTCGCACTCCGCCACAGCACTACGCAAAGCCTCCTTGTTAGGCACTATGATAGCAATGGTATATGGATTCTGATTGTTGTGCAAGATAACCTGATCGATATATGGCGACTTATCCACCATTGACTCCTCCATACCCTCGGGGCTATACTTCTCGCCATCGCTCGAAATGAGCAAGCTCTTGAAGCGACCCAACACGTAGAGGAAACCATCCTTACCCATATATCCCATATCGCCTGTATGGAGCCAACCATCAACCACAGTCTCGGCCGTAGCGGTTGGATTCTTCCAGTAGCCAGCCATAACGTTCTCGCCCTTGATAACGATTTCGCCCTTCTGCTCGAGTGGCATCTCGTTGCCCTCGTTGTCGAGAATCTTCAAATCGAGAGGCTCGATAACCTTACCCGACGAGCCAAAGCGGTGACGGCCCTTGCCGAGTGAGTTTGCCAAGATGATAGGCGTAGCCTCCGACAAGCCGTAGCCCTGCAACATTGGCATACCCACAGCGTAGAAGAAGCGCTGAAGCTCCGAGTCGAGCAGAGCGCCTCCACCTACAAAGAACTTGATGTTACCACCAAATCCCTCGCGTACCTTCTTGAAGAGAATCTTGTCGAACAACGCCACAAGCGGCTTCAGGATGAAACGCCAGCCCTTGCCCTTGGTGTAGCCATCTTGGTTGTAGGCATATGCCACCTTCAGAGCAAACTTGAAGAGTTTCTCCACCTTAGGGCCCTGCTTGTGGATGTTAGCCTCGATATTCTTGCGGAAGTTCTTTGCCAAGGCTGGCACCGACAACAACACGTGCGGCTTCACCTCGCGGATGTTGCCAGGCACATTACGCAAGGTCTCGAGTGGCGTGCGCCCCACCTGGGTAGTAGCCACCGAAGCACCACAAGCCACCATGATATAGAAACCTGCCACATGAGCAAAGCAGTGGTCGAGAGGCAAGATGATAAACATTCTATAGTCCGACGGAATCGAGATTCGGGTCAATGCCTGCTCGACATTTGCAGTATAGTTGCGATGAGTCAGAACCACACCCTTCGGGTCAGCTGTAGTACCAGAGGTGTAGGTTATGGTTGCATAGTCGTCGTTCTGCACTGCGCGACCGATAGCCAAAAACTCCTCCTTACGCTCGGCAAGCACACCGTCGCCCAACTTCTTCAACGCCTCCAACGACATCTCGCCCTCCTCGAGTTCGATATCGTCGTAGACGATAATATGTTTCAACAGAGGCAACTGATCCTTGATGCGACGAATCTTTGGCAACTGATACTTCGACACAAAGATTGCCACAACATCGGCGTGACGCAAGCGGAAAAGTAGGTCGTTTGCCTCCTCCAACTTAATCGAGAGAGGTACGCTGATAGCACCTGCGTACAAGAGTCCCAACTCCGAGATAATCCAATTGTTGCAACCCTCCGAAAGAATCGAGATGGTTTGCTTTGGCTCGATGCCGAGGGCAATCAAGCCTGCACCTGTGCGTAGCACCTCCTCCTTAACTTCGGCATAGCTTGACGGCTCAAACTTATCTGTTCGTTTCTCCAACAAAAAATCCTTATTGCCATACTTGGCAACCGCCTCCTCAAAGAGGTCAATAAGAGTTCTCTTCATACTATTTATATATACTTGTTTTTGAGGGCGGTACTCCACCCTCTTCAATACTATTTTGCAAGTTTCTTGGCTATGGCTGCCAACATATCATCGGTCATCGACGAGATATTCCACTCTGGTTTCCAACCCCACTCCTCTCGAGCGCAAGTGTCGTCGAGTTGGTTTGGCCAACTGTC
>JAZLDJ010000020.1:0-18574 GCA_045614685.1 Alistipes sp.
CAACCTACGCCGAGAGGGCCGAGCAAGTGCTTGTAGTTGGCAAATGTCGCATAGTCGCGGTCGAGGGTCTCGCAACCGATAGACCAACGAGTGCGGTTGGCGTTGTCGGGATTCGACACGTCGAGCTTGCCCACCTGTGGCAACATTGTGTGGTGCATCTTGAACTTCTCGTAGGCCACCTCCGGATGCTTGCGCTTTGGTGGTACATAAGCAAATGCTGCAGGCACAACGAATGCTGCGAGCAAGAGTGTAGTGATGATTCTCTTCATAATTTTGTTGTTTTGTAGTTATAGATTTTGATTTATTTGTCTGTTGTCTACTGTAATGCAAAAATATAATTATTTTTTCACTCGAACAAATATGTTGAAAAATTTTATTACCTTTGTAGGGGAATGCGTTGAGAAATATCTAAAATATCAACTAAATAAACAGACAAAAATGAAAAAATTATCAAGACTTTTGATGTTGGCAGTGGCTATGGTGGCCGTTTCGTGCATCACCGACACCACTCAAGATCTCGCTGTCGAACTGGGTAACGAGGCCAAGACGGTCATCACCCTTTCGCTCGAGGAGTCGCGTACTCAACTTGGTGAGAAGGTGGATGGAATCTATCCTCTCGCTTGGAGCGAAGGCGACAAGATTTCGATCAATGGCGTTGAGTCTGCAGAGGCCGTTATCAGCGAGAGCAACCCTGCGAACGCAACATTTACCACTGATGCTTCGCTGAAGGCACCTTACTGCATCGCCTACCCTGCAGCACCTGCAGGCGAGGTTCTCTTTGCTGCGAATCAGACACACGCAGGTAATGGCTCGTTTGGCTCGGGCGTGTCTACTATGTACGGCTATGGCGAGAGCACAGGCCTCTCGTTGAACCACCTTACGGGAGTTCTCAAGATAGGTGTAACAGGATCGGCAAAGTTGCTCTTTGCTCAGATTTCGACTATCGATCGCGCACCTATAGCAGGAGCATTCGATCTTGACTTTGCTACTGGCGAGCTTACCCCTACCGCAGCTTCAAAGAGTGTGGTTGATTACTCGTTTGGCGAGGGTGTCGTTTTGAGCGACACTCCAACCTACATCCACGTAGCTGTGCCGGCAGGTGAGTACGACGAGTTGTATGTAACCTTGTATGACGAGGAGGGCGGCGTGATGTATGCAACCATCAAGGCTGGCGAGAAGAAGCCTTTGGCTGTGGGTGCTGTGCGCGAGTTTGCTAACGCTATCGCCTACACACCAAATGCTACAGCCTTTGTAATCAGGGATAAGGCTTCGTTGAAGGCATTTGCCGAGCAGGCTGCAACCTTGGAGAAGGATGTAATCTTTGTTGCCGATGTCGATATGACAGGCGAGGAGTGGACTCCAATCAATGGCTATACAGGCACAATCAACGGTAATGGTTACGCAATCAAGGGTATGAGCGCACCACTCTTCGAGTCTACCTCGGCAACCATTAAGGGCTTGCACTTGCGCGATGTAAACATCGTTTCGACCGACCGTGTACACGTGGGCTCAATCGCGTGTGACTTCTCGGGTACGATGTCGCACTGCTCTGCAACAGGTGCTATCGAGCAGAACAACACAACATACAAAGCAACAGCTCTTGGTGGCTACAAGGATGTAAATATCGGTGGTATAATCGGTCAGGCTGTAGGCGCAACCGTAACACACTGTACAAACGAGGTGGACATCACCATCAAGTCGCTTGCAGACCCAACCGTTTCGTACGCTTCGCTTGTGGGTGGTGTTGTAGCAGGAGCAATGAATGGCTGTACATTCAGCTACCTCACCAACAAGGGTGATATCACCTATGCTGAAACTACACACAAGGGTAATCTCTATATCTCGGGTGTTGTGGGTCGCGTGATCGATGTTGCCGACCAGATCGATCTGCTGGAGATCAGCAACTGCGAGAACTATGGTGCAATCTCGACCACAAAGGAGAGTGTCTCGTCGAACGATATCCTCCTTGCGGGTATTACGGGCTATTTGGTCGATAACTACGATGTCAAGTGTGACAACTTGAAGAACTATGGTCCATTGACCGCACGGGGTGTCAGCAAGTCGCTTCGCTTGAATGGTATCTTCTCCTACAAATTCTACGCTAACAGCGCGAAGAACTGGGAGAACGCAAAGAGTGCTAAGATTACCATCGATGGTGCAAAGGCCTCTGCAATCAACACCTCGGGACTCGGTGGTGAGATGCAGGGTATGATGGAGAACTTCGCAAACCACGCAGATATCACCGTGACAAATGTAGTCGATGGCGTGGCCGATATAAATGTCAGCGGACTCTTCTGCATTGCAACAAATGGCAAGAAGAGCAATCTCACCAACAACGGTAAACTGACTATTGGCGACGGTATGACATTCACCGGCCTCACCAAAATGGCGGGATTGATTGGCGATCTTAACTTTGCCACAAACGAGGCACACCTCGAGAATTCTTACAACTACGGTGCCCTCTCGGTGGGTGCAATCAACAGCCTTACAAGCGGCAATAGCGGTCGTATCTATGTTGGTGGTCTCATCTGTACACAGAGCAATGGCGTTATGACCAACTGCCACAATGCCAAGAGTGCAACCATCACCGTAAAGCCTAATAACATCAAGGGTGCGGAGACTGTTGTTGCTGGATTGGTGGCATACCGCTCTTCGGCATCTATTGCCGACCAGCTGTTTGAGATGAACAACTGCTCGAATAACGCAGATATCGAGGTGGCTCCAAGTGTGGCATTTGGTATCTATCTCGGTGGTTGTGTTGCTCACCACTGGGCAAGCAAGACCGACTTGACCAACAGCTATGTGAATGTTGTCAACAATGGTAAAGTCACCCTCAAGGGTAATGATCTCGGACGCACCGCAGGCGAGGATGGCACAGATGCAGATTTGTCGAGAATCAATGCTGTGGGTGGTGTATATGGTTACTTCCTCGCACACGCAGAGTTCTCGAATTGCCACAACAACGGAGAGGTTGTTGTAGAGCCTACGGGCAAAATATCAGAGATTCAGATAGGTGGTTTCGGAGGCTATTACGCACACCGAATCAAGACCAAGCACTTCGAATTTGCAAACTGCTCGAACACCAAGAAGATCACCTTCAAGCCGGGATTAGTCAATAGCTATGCTCGCATCGGTGGATTCATTGGCTTGGGTACTTCGGGCTCATCGTATGTTACCGCTGGTAGCGACACCGACATCTACACCGACTGTTTCAGCTCGGGCGACTTGGATATTGCTGGCGAGGGCGCTGTCAGCGAGATGTACGCTTGTAGTTTTGTTGGTTACCTCTCTCAGGGAGCAACCTTCACAAACTGCTACACTGCCGAGACAGTAAAGGTCGATATCAAGACCAAGCAGATTACCAACAATGTTACCTCGGGTTGGCTTGGCGAGTGCCGTCAGCACGCTGGAGGCGACAAGTACACCCTCACAAATTGTAACGCATACGCCATCACAACCTACGACTCGACTGTTGGTGGAGCTGTTCGTTTCACTGGTTTGGTAGGAGGAAATAGCGCAGCTGGTACCCCTTCGGGCTCACAGACTGTGACCGTTACCGACTGTACCATAAAGGGTGAGACACACATTCACGGTTCATCTAACACTATCAGCTATGGTGGTCTTGTTCGCTATCCATACGGAGCGGGAAGCAAATACTACTTCACCCGTTGTACCAACGATTGCGACGCCTATATCGATGCTACTACTGCTGCACAGATTGAGGCCGGAGGTATCTCAGGTTACATTTCGGCAACTCTCATTGTCGATAAGGATACGAAGGTAACTGCCAACTTCACCGCTTCGGGAAGTGTCGGAGCATACCTCGCTTATGGTGGCTATTGGGGTAACATCAACCACGGTACTTTAACCGACAAGTACGAGGGTACCCACTCGGGTAATATCACCATTACGGGAACCATCGGAACAAACATCGTACTCGGAGGTATTGGTGCACAGCACAAAAACATTGTCAATGTCGACAACATCGTGAATTCAGGTAACATCTACCTCGGTACAGAGGAGAAATCGCTGACTGTAGGTAGCAAGGAGGACAACTATGTTCGCGTAGGTGGTATCTCGTGCGGTGGCGCAGTTGGCTACGACGATGACAAGTTGGTTCACGAATTGAACAATGTTACCAATACGGGTAATATCATCGTGCAGAATGTAAACTTCAAGATGCCTCTCGACCGAGTTTGGATTGGCGGTATCTTTGGCTATGCTCCAAGCAGCGTGACTGGCGCAACCGTACACTGCAAGATTCAGGCAGAAGGCCTTCCAAATGTAGGTATGGTGATGGGAAGCCCTCGTATCGAGGATACTCTCGACGATACAGGTGCAGTAAGCGTAGCAGGTGTCAAGGCTCTCGACTGCAAGGTTGGTGGTGCTATGCTCGTCTACGATGCTGAGGGTGACGAATACACCGAGCAAAAGATCACATCTGGCAACTACCAAAACTACATCTACGGTAGCGGCAAGAGCACCGACTGGGGCAGCTCGTCTAACTACGACGGATGTACCTTCTTGGCATCGAAACCAACATTCAACTAATATCTAAAAGGCAACGACTATGAGAAATTATTTGAAACCTGAATTTTATATTTTCGACATTGTAGCCGAGAAGGGTTATGGTGAGAGCGTCGGATTGCCGGGCTTTGGCACCGAGCAAGACGAACTTGTCTACTAATTCAAAACTCGACCATAATGAAAAGATTTGCAAGATTTTTTATGGCTGTTGTGTCGGTGGTAGCGGTATCGTGTACCACCGACACAACCCAGGACCTCGGTGTTGATTTGGGCAACAACGAAGGTCTGACCGAGATAACCCTTTCGCTCGAGGAGTCGCGTACTCAGCTCGGCGAGAAGGCAGGTGAGGTCTATCCGCTCGTTTGGAGTGAGGGCGACCAAATCTCAATCAACGGCGTTGAGTCGAACGCACTCTCGGCTAGCGAGGCGGGACAGGTTTCTGCTGTCTTCTCGGTGGCAGGTAGCCCTGCAAAGCCTTACTGCATCGCTTACCCTGCAGCTCCTGCAGGTCAGGTGTTGTTTGCCGACAAACAGACTCACGTAAGCAACACAACCTTCGGCTCGGGCGTATCGACTATGTATGCCTACTCGGAGGATGACCTCGGCGGCCTCTCGCTCAACCACCTCACAGGTGTATTGAAGATTGGCGTCGTAGGCTCGTCAAAGATTGTTTTGGCTCAGATTTCGAACGCAAACCGCAAGCCTATCGCTGGTGCATTCGACTTTGACTTCGAGAATGGCGAGGCAACTGCAACTTCTTCGTCGAAGGAGGTTATCGAGTATTCGTTTGGCGAGGGCGTACAGCTCTCGAGCGAGCCAACCTACATCCACGCAGCAGTTCCAGCTGGCGTTTACGATGAGCTTTATGTTACATTGTACGACGAGGAGGGTGGCGTGATGTATGCAACCGTCAAGACTGACGATACCAAGCCTCTTACAGCTGGTAATGTTCGTGAGTTCGCGAGCAATATCGTCTACGCAGCTACCGACAAGGTCTTTGTGGTGAAGGATGTTGCATCGTTGAAGGCATTTGCCGAGCAAGCAGCAACTTTGGAGAAGGATGTGTTGTTCGTGGCTGATGTCGATATGACCGGCGAGGCTTGGACTCCGATCGAGGGTTACTCGAAGACTGTTCGCGGTAATGGCTATGCCATCAAGGGCTTGACTGCTCCGTTGTTCGGCACTACAAGCGCATCGTGCAAGGGCTTACACCTCAAGGATGTAAATATCGAGGCTACCGATGCACAGCATATTGCGGCATTGGCTGTGAAGATCACAGCGAGCGAGACGGCTCTCCCTACAGTTAAGAACTGCTCGGTTTCGGGTAATATCACCGTAACCAACTCTGGTTTGACCGTTTCGGGCGATGACACACGCATAACAATTGCCGGCTTGGTAGCACAGACATTTGGTGTTGAGTTCGATTCGTGCCACAATGCTGCAAATATCACAGTATCGCCTGCTATTGGCGATGCACAGAGTGCTGACTACAACCTGTTTGTCGGTGGTGTTGCAGGCCGAGTTGATGTATATACTAAAACCGATGCAACCGTTGTATTTACAAACATCTACAACTCGTCGAATACCGGAAATATCACATCGAACAACACTTCGGCTGCCACAAAATATGCAGCAACCTATGTTGCTGGTGTTGTGGGTGTAAGTGCCACCACCAATAGTTCTATCAAGATGGAGGGCTGCGAGAATAGAGGTAAGATTTCGATAGGTGGTGTTACCGACGGCTTGTATCTTGCAGGTGTTATAGGCTATGCAAACTCACCTAATACAACATCACGCTTTGCAGATAATATCAATTATGGAGAGATTGAGCTTGCTGCGAATGCGCATGCTTATGGCGTACTCAACATCGGAGGTATTGCAGGTCGAACAAATAGCTGTGCGCACTACAACTCGCATAACTACGGTACTCTGAACATCTTGTTTGGCTCGTTGGCTCACTCTTCAACTGATATTGGTGGTATTGTAGGTTACAATATCTACGCTGATACCAAGAACAAGATTGGCTATCGCATCGAGGGCTGTACAAACAATGCACCTCTTAACATTGGTTTGAGCCGTCCTGAAAATGTCGCATCTAATATCCGCTGGGGAGGTATTGCAGGATATACCCAGGCAGCATCATACTACAATATTAACAATGCCAAGGGTAAGATTACCATCTCGGGTAACTTGAATACAAATGGCAATCGTGGTACAGCTGACAATGACTATAAGGCGGCAAATTACACAGTCGGCGGTTTGATTGGTTACAAGACCGAGGGTAAGGTCTATGGTGGTGAGAACCACGCAGATATCGAGGTGTCTGCAACTGTTACAGAGTTGAGCACCAAGACCATTTCGCAGATGCGCGTTGCGGGTATTATCGGCTACCTCAGTACCGACCTCAACGAGAGTGGCTCGATTGTTTCGGATGGCGATATCCTTATCTCGGGAACATTCGGTTGTGAGATATCGGTAGGTGGAGTTATTGGTATGACCTATGCGGGTATTACAACCGATAGAAGCAACTGCGATATCACAATTAGCGGTACACTCAATGGTGGTCTTATGGCAGGTGGTGTAGTATCAATCTGCTACAAGGGCGTAAATGTTATCGAAAACGACGGCTCGATTACCGTTACCGAGGATGCTACAATCGGCACATTGTGCTACATCGGAGGTTGTATAGGTAGAATGCAGTCGCACGATGCTCCATCGTCGGCATACACCGCAAAGATCTTCCGCAACCGTGGTAATATCACATTTGCAGGTACTTCGACCGCCAGCGACACCATTATCGGTGGTTGTATCGGTGCGGCAGCGTTGGATGCAGATGCGAAGACTCACACCCTTTCGGATATGGTTAATACCGGTAATATCACTGTTACCGGAACTACCAAGAAACTCTTTATGTCGGGTATTACCTACCGCACAACCGGTAACGCAACAGGCCTCACAAATGGTGTTGATGGCGACCCTACAAAGGGTGTTCTTACATTCTCGGGTAAAACTACCGATGGTACTCGTTTGTATATGTCGGGACTTGTTTATGATGCGGATAACAACATTACTAATGGCGCAAACTATGGTGCAATCAATATGGCGGGTGGTACAAGTTCGACACTCCACATTGGCGGTATTTCGTGTACTCATGTCACCCCAGGCAAGACTTGGACCGATTGCTACAACCATGGTAAAATCACCTTGTCGGGATATGTAGGTGACTCTGCTATTACAGGCTCCGATTCGGGCTCTGACGCCTTTGTTGGTGGTTTGTGCGACATTGTAACCGCATCGACAAGCACACGCACATTCATCCGCTGCGGAAACTATGGCGATATGGAGTTTACCGATACATTCAAGTGTGCAAATGCCTTCCGTTGCGCAGGATTCTATCCACGTCAGGAGAATGCCGGTCCGGTAGTTTTGGAGGATTGCTTCAATGCGGGTAATCTCATAATGAACGGAACTGCAACTACACGATCAAGTAGTAACTTTAAGTACGCTGGCGGTATTGCCGATATGGCGAAGGGCTCGATTACAATCAAGGGCTCGTTCAAGAATACTGGTAACATCACTGTTGGCGGAAGCAATCAAAGAAGTTATATCTATGTCTGCGGAATGGGTCACTTGGGCAATGATTGTACATTGTTGACAGAGGGCGAAGGCGAAGTTAAGGTTATCAACACAGGTAAGATTGTTTATACGGGTAACTCAGCAGGTGCCTTGCGAGTAGGAGGTATCTTCAGTGTAGCAACCTCAACTGCGGGCCTCCCTGAGAATCTCAAGCTTATCAATACCGGTGACCTCGAGGTAAGCGGCGGATATAGCGCATCGAGTGATGGCTATGTCGGAGGTATCGTAGGTAATACAGATATGATCTTTGCGAATGCCGAGTCGTACTGCAATATCAAGGCTTATCGTCTTGTGGATGGCGCAGTTGCACATTATAATGGCGTAGGCCATATTATGGGTACAGCTCGTACTGCAACCATTCTTGCGCAAAACTGTAAGGTTGGTGGCTCGGTTATTGGTGAGTACAATGTAGAGGATGAGGAGTATAAGGTTGAAACGCTCAAAGAATCGAACTTCCAGAACTTTATCTACGGTAGTGGCAAGAACACCGATTGGTCGGGCACCGACAACTACGACGGATGCTCGTATATCTCGGTAGCACCAACAATTGAATAACCTCTTAAAAAAGTTACGATTATGAAAAATTACTTGAAACCAGAAGTTGATATCTTCGACATCGTAGCCGAGAAAGGTTATGGTGAGAGTGTCGGATTGCCGGGCTTTGGTACCGAGAACGACGAATTAGTATACTAAAAAAGATTCGCGAGGTTTGCGCCTCGCGCATCTTTTTACTACCTTTGCCCTTGTAAACCGATAATGATATGGATATAGCACAACAGAAACGCAAGGAGAATATTGCCGAATACATACTATATTTATGGCAGATAGAGGATCTGTTGCGAGCGTTGCAGTTTTCGCCCGAGGCGATATACTCTACACTCGTGAAGCCTCGCAAGCTCGATAGCGCCCACGAGCAGATGCTCTTGGCGTGGTATATGGATATAGCAAATCTGCTCACTCAAGAGAAGAAGGAGGAGTCGGGCCATCTCGACCACACACTCCACCTTATTCACGACTTGCACGACCTGCACCTGCGCCTAATGCAGCAGCAGGAGCTGGGCGGCGACTACCGTCTTCGTTATGCAGCATTGGCCGAGCATCTCTCGTCGTTGCGTGCGCGCCTCGGCAAGGAGAGCGAGATGAGCGATACGGAGCTCTGCTTCCGTGCGCTATATGCATCGATGCTCTATCGCATCAAGGGCGAGGGCGAGAGCGCTGTTGCCGACACCTTGGCGGTGGTCTCTCCAGTAATTGCCACACTATCCGACTACTACCACAAAGTGGAGAAAGGCGAGATAGACCTCTTCAAGGAGTAAAAAATATCGACAATCAATTTGTCAATTATTAATTTATTTATATCTTTGCACCCGCATTAGTGCAATGGACCCATAGCTCAGTTGGTTAGAGCAGCGGACTCATAATCCGAAGGTCGTGGGATCATGCCCCTCTGGGTCCACAAAAAAAGGAACTTCTCAACAGAAGTTCCTTTTTTTGTTTGTGGGCTATCCACTATTAGTTGCAGTGGCACTCGCCCTCGCCGCAGTGGTGATCCTCGCCGCAACCCTCGCAGCCCTCGCCGCAGTGGTCGTGGTCGCAACCGCACGAGCAACCGCCCTTTGGAGCCAAATCCTCAGGAGTTACGTCGCGTACCTCAACAACCTCAACGTCGAAGTTCAAGGTCTTGCCAGCCATAGGGTGGTTGAAGTCCATCATAATGGTCTCCTCCTTCACCTCGCGGATGATACCGTTCATACGGTGGCCCTCAGCGTCGCTCATAGGAACAACGTTGCCCACGAAGAGCATCTCCTCAACTACCTTGCCGTCAATCATAAAGATTGTCTTTGGCAACTCAACGATAGCCTCAGCAATCAACTCGCCGTAGCCATCCTTTGGCTCGAGGGTGAACGAAACCTTATCGCCTGGTTCCTTGCCGATGAGTGCACCCTCGAACTTAGGGAGCAACATACCTGCGCCACATACGAACTCGAGTGGCTGTCCCTCTGGGTTCTTGTCAGCCACCTGACCATCAACGGTGAGAGTATAGTTCACCGCAACAAACTTAGTATTCTCTACTTTCATAATTTTATAAATGGTTTAATTGTTTTTTATTTTGCTGTGCAAAGATACAAATTTATTCTTCATTTTTGCAAACGAGGTTTCTGTCGCCATAGCCGTTGTCGATCTTCGTGACATAAGGGAAGAACTTCGAGCGTGCAACCCAAGGCAATGGGAACACCGCCTCGTGGCGCGAATATGGGTGCGACCACTCGCCTGCCAACTCCTCGGCAATGTGCGGTGCGTTTGCAACCACGTTGTCGGCCTCGCCATTGATAGCCTCCGCCTCGCGCTTAATATGCACCAAAGCCTCGATAAAGCGATCCATCTCCTCTTTTGGCTCCGACTCGGTAGGCTCTACCATCAAGGTCTCGTGAACAGGGAACGACAAAGTCGGTGCGTGGAAGCCATAGTCCATCAATCGGTGAGCTACATCTCCACAATCCACGCCATAGTCGCGCTTGAAATGGGTCAAGTCGAGAATCATCTCGTGACCAACACGGCCAGTCTCGCCCGAGTAGTAGGTGCGGAACTCATCTTTGATGGCCGAGGCCATATAGTTGGCATTCACGATAGCCATCTCGGTAGCCTTACGCAAGCCCTCCTCACCGAGCATCTTGATATAACCATAGGTGATTGGCAACAAGAGTGCCGAGCCCCAAGGCGACGACGATACGGCTGTGATGCCCTCCTCGCCTCCGGTTGCCACAACCGAGTGCGACGGAAGGAATGGAGCAAGGTGCGAAGCCACGCAGATAGGGCCTACACCTGGGCCACCGCCTCCGTGAGGCATAGCAAAGGTCTTGTGGAGGTTGAGGTGGCAGACGTCTGCGCCGATAAAGCCAGGGTTTGTCAAGCCCACCTGAGCATTCATATTTGCACCGTCCATATATACCTCGCCACCCGCATCGTGGATGGTGTCTACAATCTCGCGAATGCGACTCTCGAATACTCCGTGTGTCGAAGGGTATGTCACCATCAAGGCGCACAACTCCGACGAGTACTGCTCGGCCTTAGCCTTCAAGTCGTCAACGTCGATATTTCCGTGCTCGTCGCACGCTACGGTCACAATCTTCATACCCGCCATGGCTGCCGAGGCTGGGTTTGTGCCGTGGGCAGATGCAGGGATGAGTACGATGTTACGGTAGCCCTGATTGCGACTCTGGTGGTAAGCGCGAATGATCATCAAGCCCGAATACTCGCCTGCGGCGCCCGAGTTAGGCTGTAGCGAGCAAGCAGCAAAACCTGTGATGGTTGCCAAGTCGCGCTCCAACTCCTCGATAAGGGCGGTGTAGCCCTCGCGCTGGTCGGCAGGTGCAAATGGGTGGATATTTTGGAATCCAGCCAACGAAAGCGGCTGCATCAGAGCAGCGGCATTGAGCTTCATTGTGCACGATCCGAGCGAAATCATCGAGTTTGCCAACGAGATGTCGCGCAATTCGAGCTGCTTGATATAGCGCATCAACTCACTCTCCGAGCGGTAGCGGTTGAATACAGGCTCGATGAGATATGGAGTCTTGCGAGCCATAAATGTCTGTGGCTCGGTGACGTGAACGACCTTCTTCTTTTTGCGGCTCTTTGCCTCGGCAAAGATTGCCACAACCTCCTCGACCTCCTCGGCTGTTGTTACATCGTCGAAAGAGAGTCGTACGCGGAACTCCGAAGGGTAGTAGAAGTTTATGTGGTGCTCCTCGGCTACCGACTCCACAACCGAAGCTTCGGCCTCGATGTCGAGCGTGTCGAAGAAGTTAGTATTGGTCAACTTATATCCGAGCGCCTCGATGCCCTTTGCGGCGGTCAAGGCCGAGAGGTGAGCCGTCAAAGCGGCACGACGCAAGCCCTCGGCGCCATTGTATACGCAGTAGAAGCCCACAATCGAAGCCATTAAGGCCGATGCGGTACAGATGTTTGAGGTGGCACGCTCGCGCTTGATGTGCTGCTCGCGCATCTGCAACGACATACGGAGTGCGCGACGGCCAAGGCGGTCTACCGATACGCCAATGATACGGCCTGGCATATTGCGCTTGAAGGCCTCCTTCGTAGCCATATATCCTGCCGAAGGGCCACCAAAGCCCATTGGGCAACCCAAACGCTGGGTTGAGCCTACGGCGATGTCTGCGCCCCACTCACCTGGCGAAGCGAGCAGTGCCAACGCGAGCAAATCTGCGTTGGCGGTAACGAGCGCACCTACGGCGTGTGCCGAAGCAACAAAGTCGGAGTAGTCGCGCACCTCGCCATTTGCGGCAGGGTACTGCACGATTGCTCCAAACTCCTTGCCTGTGAAGGTGTAGTCGGCGTAGTTGTCCACGATAAGCTCGATGCCGAATGGCTCACTACGAGTGAGTAATACGTCGAGTGTCTGTGGGAAGATATTCTCATCCACGAAGAGGAGGTTGCGTCCCTCCTTTACTGCCTCGCGCGAGCGGAGTGCGAACATCATAGCCATAGCCTCGGCTGCGGCAGTGCCTTCGTCGAGCAACGAACAGTTGGCAATCTCCATTCCCGTAAGCGAGATGATGGCAGTTTGGTAGTTCAAGAGTGCCTCCAATCGGCCCTGCGAAATCTCTGCCTGATATGGGGTGTATGAGGTGTACCACGCTGGATTCTCGAAGACGTTGCGCAAGATGGCAGCCGACGAGGCGTTAGGGTAGTAGCCCATACCGATAAAGGAGCGGAACTGCTGATTGCGTGCAGCCAACTCCTGAATGTGAGCAGCAAATTCGTACTCGCTCATAGCGTCGGATAGCTCGAGCGGAGCGTTCAGACGAATATCCGAAGGGATAACCTGCGAGATGAGTTCATCCACCGAGCCAACACCAATGGTGTCGAGCATCGCTTTTAGAGTATCGGGATTGGAAGTTCCGATATGACGGTTTACAAATTTGTCAAACATATATTTTAGGTTTTAGTAGTTCCAACTACTACAAAGATACGAAAAAAACGATAAATGCGAAGCGTAAAACAAAAAACTTTTGTTACCTTTGTAGAAACCAACTATACTATTATGAAAAAGTTGCTCTGTTTATTGTTGCTTGTGCCGTTTTTTGCGCTTGCAAAACCTGCGGCCGAGCGACCTCTTATTGGAATCTCTTGCGGTGAGGCGAATGGTAGAGCAAAACTCAATTTGCAATATGTCGAGGCTATACGCAAGGGTGGTGGTACGCCAGTGCTAATCCCCGTAATGACCGATAGTGTGGCTTTGCGCGATTTGCTGTGCCGACTCGACGGTATAGTGATGAGCGGTGGCGAGGATGTCGCTCCTAGACGTTACGGCGAGACTCCTCATGCCAAGTTGGAGGAGGTGAACGAGTTGCGCGACACCTACGACTTTATGGTTGTGGCTATCGCTCGCGATTTGAAACTCCCGATGTTGGGCATCTGCCGAGGTGAGCAACTCATAAACGTAGCCTTCGGAGGAACTCTCTATCAAGATATACCATCACAACGTCCCGATTGGAATCTGTCGCACCGAGCACGCGTGAAGGGCGAAAGAGCTATGCACGATGTTGTGTTCGAGGCCAATTCGCAGTTGGCTAAGATGTTTGGCACAACCAAGCTAAAGACCAATTCGAGCCACCATCAGGCAGTTAAGGATGTGGCTCCTGGCTTCCGTGTTGTGGCTCGTGCGGTGGATGGTACATCCGAGGGCTATGAGTCTACCGAGGGCCTTTTGGTATGGGGCGTTCAATTCCACCCCGAGGGAATGCTTGCAAATGGCGATAAGGATGCGTTGAA
Organism: Alistipes sp.; assembly: GCA_045614685.1. Classification (GTDB taxonomy): domain Bacteria; phylum Bacteroidota; class Bacteroidia; order Bacteroidales; family Rikenellaceae; genus Alistipes. Next base: position 13,954 of record JAZLDJ010000020.1, read on the forward strand.
CTTCTTCAAGGCGTTCGTTCGTCGAGTAGCAAAGAGGAAGTAATAAACGAAAAAACCTGTTTATATGCAACATTTTGTGAAAATTCAGTGCGTAAATAGCAACTCTACCATCGATGTCGAGATGGGCACTTCGTTGGTGGAGCTCGCCGAGCAGTTGGGCTTGAAGGGCGAACGCCCGTTTCTTGCAGCCTTCGTAAACCACAAGCTGAAGGAGCTCAACTACAAAATCTATAAGCCAGCCAAGGTGGAGTTCTTCGATATCTCTACGCAGGCGGGCTTCCGCGTCTATCAGCGTACAATGATATTTATTATGCAGGCGGTGGTGTCGAAGTTGTACCCTTCGCAGAAGTTCCACGCCCGCCACGCCATTGGCGATAGCATCTACTGCGAGGTTGAGGGCAAGGAGAGTTTCTCGGCAGAGGAGTGTCGCTCTCTCTACGAAGCAGCGCAGGAGATAGTTCGTGCCGATGTGCCTATCATTCGCGAAAAATTGCCTACCGAGGAGGTTGTTGCCGAGTTCGAGAAACGCGGCTTCGACGATAAGATAGACCTTCTGCAAACTCGCCAACGTTTGTATAGCACTATAGATAGACTTGGCGACGAGGTTGGCTATTTCTTTGGCGCACTAGCCCCTTCGACCGCCTATATCAACCGCTTCGAGGTGGTGCCATATTTCAAGGGATTCTACATCTCAATACCTTCGCGTACGGCACCCGACAGCATCGCTCCGCCTCCAAACCTCAAGAAGATGTTCTCTATCTTCGATGGCTATAGCGATTGGGTAGAGATTATGGGCGTAGCAACGGTTGGTAAACTCAATAAGCGCATCGAGCAGGGCGATACCAGCGAACTGATTCAGATTGCCGAGGCTGTGCACGAGAAGCGTCTTTCGCGCATTGCCGATATGATAGCTGCCGCAAATCGCGAGCATGGTATGCGTTTGGTGCTTATCTCGGGCCCTTCGTCAAGTGGTAAGACTACCACTTCGAAGCGACTTGGCGTGCAGTTGCGTGTGCTTGGTCTGCACCCTGTGCTTATATCTACCGATGATTACTTCGTAAATCGCGAAGATACTCCGCGTGATGAGAATGGCGACTACGATTTCGAGGCTTTGGAGGCGATTGACCTTGCGCGACTCAACGAGGATTTGGGCCGATTGATGGCAGGTGAGAGTGTCGAGATTCCGCGCTTCGACTTTATAAGCGGTACGCGTAAGTGGCACGAAAACCCTTTGCAACTCGACGACCGCTCGGTGCTTATTATGGAGGGTATCCACTCGCTCAATCCGGGCCTTACACCAAGTATTCCGGATAGCGCCAAGTTCCGACTCTATGCTTCGTGCTTTACCTCGGTGGCTATGGATAATACCTCGCGCATACACACTACCGACAACCGTCTGTTGCGCCGTATGATTCGCGACAATGCAACGCGAGGCGTGAGCGCAGCCGACACAATTGCACGTTGGCCAAGCGTGCGTCGTGGCGAGGAGCGCAATATCTTCCCATATCAGGAGGAGGCCGATGTGATGTTTAACTCGTCACTCTTCTACGAGATTGCGGTGCTGAAGCCATTTGCCGAGCCGCTGTTGCGTGCAATTCCGAACACACGCCCAGAGTACGCTACGGCGCAGGGAATGCTCAAGTTCCTCGACAACTTCCACACCATTGGCACCGACGAGATACCGCCGACCTCGGTTCTCCGCGAATTTGTGGGTGGCAGTGCGTTCAAGTATTAGAGCTTGAGATACACAAAAATATAAAGGAGTGCGATTGCACTCCTTTATATTTTAATCGTAATTAATTACAGATTAATTGTACTTGAAAGTTGCCTCGTCCGAAACAGTCAACTTCTTGCGACCCTTTGCGCGGCGAGCAGCCAACACCTTGCGGCCGTTCGCAGTAGCCATACGAGCGCGGAAACCGTGCTTGTTAATACGCTTGCGGCGCGATGGCTGGTAAGTTCTCTTCATTGCCATAATTGTATAGTTTTTATTGTTTTACGCTCTATTTTTAAGTGCATAGTGTCCCTATGCGAGGTGCAAAGGTACAACCTTTTTTCTTTTTCACAAAACTTTTTTGAAAAAAAATCTTAAAAATCATACACTTTGGCCCTTTCAGCCCCCTTTGCAAACTTATCTATGGCGTTAATGTCTAAAAAATTATAAATTTTTAGTGCGTCGCTTTCAAAACTGAAAAAAAATTTATATCTTTGCACCAATAGGAATAATGAACTTAATAAAAAATGCCGAAGTTGTATGGTGAAAATGCACCAGCGAGAAAGCCGGATTGGCTGAAAATAAGACTCCACAGAAGTGATACTTTTGCGGAGGTTGCTCGCATAGTGCGTGAACACTCTCTCCATACGATTTGCAGCAGCGGACGATGCCCGAATAAGGCCGAATGTTGGAGCAAGCGAACTGCCACATTCATGATTTTGGGCGATGTATGTACCCGAGGTTGTCGTTTTTGCGCAACCAAGACCGGCAAACCGTTGCCGCCAAATCCGGTAGAGCCACAAGAGGTGGCGGAGAGTGTAAATCTTATGGGACTTAGGCATGTTGTGGTAACTTCAGTTACGCGCGACGACTTAGCTGATGGTGGTGCAGCGCATTGGGCGCAAACCGTAGAGGCCATCAAAGCGAAGAATCCAAACGCAACAGTTGAGCTTCTTATTCCAGACTTCGATGCAGTGCCTGCCTCGTTGGAGGTGGTTATGGCATCGAAGCCCGATATTATCGGGCACAACATCGAGACCGTCGAGCGTCTCACTCCGATTGTTCGCGCCAAAGCGACATATCGAACCTCGTTAGCAGCATTGCGTTATATGAGCGAGCGTGGAGTGGTGACCAAGAGCGGATTGATGGTAGGACTTGGTGAGAGCGAAGAGGAGGTGGTACAGACCTTGCGAGACCTGCACGATGCGGGTGTTAAGGTGGTAACCCTCGGACAGTATCTTCGACCTTCGGAGGAGCAGGTTCCTGTTGCGGAATATATCACCCCCGAGACCTTCGAACGATATCGACAGATTGCTCTCGAAATGGGCTTCAGTCACTGTGCAAGTGGCCCGCTGGTGCGCTCTTCGTACCTAGCAGACGAGGCTCTCTCCTCCATCAAGGCAACCCGATAACGAGTTGCTAAATCTCGATTTTGAAATAGGAGTTATTTAGAATTCAGTATTTGCATTGCTAATTCTGCATTTTGAATTGTTAATTCTGCATTTTGCATTCTGAATTCTGAATTTATAATTAGTGTATGCGTGTTGAATGCCGATGGGTAGGGCGTATGCCTTACAAAGAGTGTTGGGAGTTGCAGCAACAACTCTTCGAGGAGCTGCTTGCAAAGCGTGGCGACGAGAGCGACTTCGTGGGCACGATAATATTTGTGGAGCATCCAGCGGTATACACGCTTGGCAAGAGTGGCAACATAAGCAATATGCTTATTGACGAGGCTCGCCTCAAGGCTCTTGGCGCAGAGTTCTATCACATAGACCGCGGAGGTGATATAACCTTCCACGGCGAGGGACAGGTGGTGTGCTATCCAATTCTCGATTTGCAGAAGTTGGGCATAGGGCTCAAACGATATGTAGAGTTGCTCGAGCAGAGCATCATCGAGACGGTGGCCGAGTATGGCATTGCATCGCGCCGCTTGGAGGGGGCTACGGGAGTGTGGCTCTGCGACGAGGTGGTAAATGCTGCGGGCGAGAGTGTGCCACGAAATTGGCGAAAGATTTGCGCCATAGGTGTCAAGGCATCGCGCTATGTTACGATGCATGGCTTGGCCCTGAATGCCTCGACCGACTTGAAGTGGTTTACGATGATAAACCCGTGTGGCTTTGTCGACAAGGGGGTAACCTCTATCACGAAGGAGCTTGGATACGAGGTGTCGTTCGACGAGGCAAGTAAGGTGTTGTGCGAGAAACTACTCGCAAACTTTAACTTGCAGACCCCATAGAGCAATCTTTGATTGCGACGCCACAAAGTGCCGAAGGCACGCCGCCATAGAGGGCGGATGCCCGACGTTACAATTAAAAAGAGAAAAAATTGAAAAAATATATAATAATAAAAACTAAAGAGTATGCCTATTCAGAAAAGGTGGGTAGTCAAACCACAGGGCAACTCATTGACGGTAGACCACATTGCTACCTCGTTGAGGATTCCTACGGTTTTGGCGAACCTATTGGTACAAAGAGGCATAGACACAGTAGACAAAGCGAAGAGATTTTTCAATCCTCGACTCGACGACCTGCACAATCCGTTCCTGATGAAGGATATGGAGCGCGCAGTGGCCCGTTTGGAGGAGGCTATTGCCAAGAACCAGAAGATTATGGTCTATGGCGATTACGATGTGGATGGCACAACAGCCGTTGCTCTCGTATATAAATTTCTCCGCCACATCGGGCACAACAACCTGATGTTCTACATCCCAGATCGTTATACCGAGGGTTATGGTATTTCGAAGAGGGGTATCGACATTGCCGCAAAGAAGGGGGTAAAATTGATTATCGCCCTCGATTGCGGTATCAAGGCAGTCGAGAAGGTGGACTATGCAACACAAAAAGGGGTGGATTTCATCATCTGCGACCATCATCTTCCGGCCGAGGAGATTCCTCGTGCTGTAGCTGT